>NZ_BAWZ01000001.1:0-239670 GCF_000698105.1 Geomicrobium sp. JCM 19037
AACATCGTTGTAATCAATCTGTCCTTGTTCATTAAATGGAGTCACCATCGCAGTGACAATTCGGCCAAAATCCATGAATATCACCCTCTGCTTATAAATTGTAGTCTAGGTTTGTTAAAAAACATGAGGGGCCTGACACAAACATAATATGTGCTTGCACTAGTGAAAGTGCAGCTGTTTGATTGGGAAGGGCGGCAGCTGCCAATAAAAAAGCAACAATGAGAGATCTCATTGCTGCATGAATACCTTCCTAAACAGAAAAGCACTTCATGCGTGAGATAGCCCTCCATATAAGGTTGTCCTTATATGACAGCCATACATTTGTTCAATGTAAGACCAGCTTTGACTGCGTGAGCATGCCTTAGCTTCGGCAAATTCCCCTTTCAGTAAACTTCAAAGAAACTCACGTTTCTCCATTTACTTACTAATGATCTTTGCTCCTCTACTCCCAGAAGAAGTTTGTATAAACTTATATCCTTATACTAACAAAGGAACTCACCCGATGCAATGGGTAAACGATGATCATTTTGTTACGTATTGGAAACAGTGACGACATTTGCCTTCAATAAATCAAGTAAAGCAGTGAAAAATAACAGTAAGAGGGAGGTTCGCGTACTATGAAGAGGAAAAGCATAATAGTATGTATTGTGCTTGGTCAGCTCGTATTGATGAGCGCATGCAATGAAAATGCAATTGAAGAAAGTAGTCAAGACCGCTATCCAAATCGAGACGACGATCAAATGGTTGAGAACTTAAGTTCTGATGAATATTACAATTATACAAACAAACCGACACAAAGAGATTATGGATGGCATAATAACCGTTTAACTCCTGCAAAAACAGGGAAGTTTAAAGGTAGGCCGAATTCGCATGCACATCCTGATGCGTTGTTACATGAGGCTGAGCAAATTAACGATCGTATTGAACAGACGGATACAGGTGAAGACGCTGCGAATATTAAGTACAAACTAGAAAAACTTCACCCTGTATACAGCGCGTATGTTGTTGAACTCAATGGCAGGTTTTTTATTGGCTTAGAAAGTGAAACTGAGGATAAGTTGCAGATGAATCGTGCAATCCAAGAGATTGTAAATGCAGAACGAAATGATGCGCAGTACGAATGGTTTACAGATCGAGGAGCGGTGAACCGAATCCGAGCTGCTGAACGTGCTGAACACCCGAATCAAGAAAGGCATCTGGATGATTGGTTTCATGAGATGGAGTATGAGCTACAAAAAAGAGGAAAAGGATGGTTAGATTAAACCATCCTCCCTCTTCATTTATATTTACGATGTGATGCCTAAGTCGTTAATCTTTGCTTCATACAGATGTTCCATCGTCACGAGATAATTCGTTAAGTTTTCTGTATGGGTTTTCGCATTGTCACAGTCTGTTTGCCCATCGCAGTTCGGTAGGTCGTCGAGGATGGCGTTTAATTCAACACGTGAGCTAACAATGAGTTCTTTTACATCTTCAAAAGATTGAGGTGTATAGATTCCTTCCATATCTTTTGTGTAATTGAACAATGTTTCAGCACTTTTTTCTGCTCTCATGTAGTTGCCATTTAGCATGTGGTTGTAAAGCACATCAAGTTCATCATGAAATTGCTCCAAAAAGTATGCGTAATGATCACTATAGAGCATGACCTCTTCTTCAGGAGGATGTTTCTCATTCTTTACATAAATGGAGTTAGGTTGCTGATCCTCCATGTGAGGCTTAGCATTGTCTTGTTGTAAATCTTGCTCAAGATCGTTTCCGTATTGATTGCAGCCAGCCAATAAAGAGATGGCTGTTATGGCGAACAGGTGCTTTCTCACGATCGAAACCCCTTTCTGTCAATCTTCTTTACTTCGTAGTATGGGATTTGCGCGACAATTCTATGCATGTTTTCTAACAGAACCGGTCATCCTTACATTATAGGGAAGCGAATATGTGAAAAATCATTTATTCCATCACCGATTTCACTTATAATGGATAAGGAATACATGGCTGGGGGGCGAATAGGATCATGCATTCAGAAAAAATCGCAGTTCCACTTTCAAATGATTTATTTAGTGAAATAAGGCACTTGACGCAACCCGAACAAAATCGCCTGTTTCACAATATTGTTCAATACTATGTTCAAAAGAAAAAGCGCGAACAACTCATTCAAGATCTTCGATATGGTTATGAGGAAATGGCAGAGCTCAATTTAGCGATTGCCGAAGCTTTTGCCTATTGTGAATGGGAAGCGTCTAAAAAGAATCACACACAAAAGGTCACCCATTATTAACAAGGAGGTGAATGGATGAGGTGAGCAACCATAATCAATCGCAACATCCAGCTGCAAAGAAAAGCGTCAAACGCGGCGATGTTTTCTTTGCAGATCTATCTCCGGTTGTAGGATCCGAACAAGGCGGGGTTCGGCCGGTGTTGATAATCCAAAATGATATCGGCAATCGGTTTAGCCCGACCGTCATCGTTGCGGCGATCACTGCACAGATAAAGAAAGCCAAGTTGCCAACACATGTAGAAATTGATGCGAATAAACACAAGTTTGACAGAGATAGCGTTGTACTTTTGGAACAGATCCGAACGATCGATAAACAAAGGCTAACAGACAAGATTACACATCTCGATGAGAACATGATGCAAAAGGTGAATGAAGCGTTAGAAATCAGCATTGGGTTAAGAGATTTGTAGCTACATAACCGATAAAAACCGACTCGACTCCCCGAGTCGGTTTTTCATTGCTAAGAATGTGTGAAAATGTGTGATAAACTAAAAAAATAACGCAACATTTACCAAACATTGTGATATAATATAAAAAACATGCATGAATATCGTGGAAACAGAGATAAATAGGAGAAGTGCGGGAGGCGAGATAATCGTGAAGATCTCATCAACGAAACTTTGGAAAATGATCACATTCTTATTCAAACTAGGGATTGGTTTTGGCATTATTTTATCAAGCTTTGTCAGTAGCTGGTCGGTCACCGCAGAAGGGAATTTACCTGCAAAAACGGGAGTCGTTCTTCATGCAATTAACAACCAACTCATCGTGCCAAGCGATAATTTACAAGCACCTGCATTTCTCACGCGAGGAACGAATAATGATGGGATTGTCTTTGAAAGACAAGACATTGTAATCCCAGTAAGTGATGGTCACTTCTTAGAGGCACGTTTGCACAAGCCGAAAGGTGTGCAAAATGCACCGATGATTATGTATTATCACGGCGGGGCATTCATGGAAGGGTACGGCAGCATTTATTCTCATGATAATATCGTCCGAGCTTTAGCGAATCGGTCTGGCGCCATTGTTGTTAGCGTAGGTTACCGTCTTGCACCTCAACATATCTTCCCTAAAGCGATTGAAGATTCTTACGATGCTCTCGTTTGGGTGCATGAACATGCAGAAGACTCGGGGGAGATCCAGATAATATCGCTGTCGCAGGGGACAGTGCAGGTGGGAACATTGCGACCGTTACGGCGATGAAAGCGAGGGATTTAGGAGGGCCAAACCTCGTAGCCCAGCTTCTTTATTACCCATTAACGACGTTTCACGATCACGCCCTTGAGACGAGGGACAAGTACAGCAGCGGCAACTACTTGCTTTCCAGAGCCGTAATGGAAAAGGCAAGAGATTCATACACGCCAGGAAAAGAGATGTGGGAGAACCCGTATGTTTCACCACTTGATGCTGGAGAAGGTACCGATTTGCCACCAGCATTTATCGCAACTGCAGAATATGATCCACTCCGTGATGAGGGTGAACTGTATGCTGAGAAACTATTCCAAGACGGTGTACATGTAGAAACAATGCGCTATGAAGGCGTCATGCACGGGTTTTTATCGTTTTATGAAGTGATGGCCACGGGTAACACAGCTTTAAATGACAGTCTTGCTTTCCTAGAAAATGAGTGGGCAGGGGACCGAGAGGCAACTGTAGGTTTCCGCGTCATAGACCGCGAACCTCCAAGTGGGTGGGCACGTGTGAAAGAAGAAATTGAAGCACACGCTGCAGCAATTTATTTATTGTCCATTCAATTTTCAAATGTGTTTGATCAGATGGCAGAACAAGCAGATGGGTTATTTAAATTTGAAGATCGAGATGACGAATTCAAGTAAAAATAGTGATAAACGACGAAAAAACGGCACCTGATCAGCACAGAACTGATCAGGTGATTTTTTTTCGTGTATTCTTTGTATTTCTCTATTTTATTTTACCTTTGACTGTGATACACTACATTTTGGTTAATGACAATTCCGAAAGGGGGCCTCCTGATGCTGGCAGGACTTAAGCTGCGATTGAATCGTCCGATGAATCGCGTAAACCACACAACGAACAACGAAGAAGCGGTGATTTTTTAGAACAGGAAATGAAGAAGTTTATTCAAATGACTCGACCGGTCTTTTTATTAAAAGATGAATCAGAAGAGATGCTCGTAAACTTTCTTCAAACGTCTAAACAACGGACGGGTCTAAAGCAACGTCCACAGACGAAAGAGTCACGTCAGAGAGCTGCCTTTTTTGATAAAGACTTGCCATTGTTCGTGAAATATTGTAAGTCGCAAGGGTTTCAGATGGAGGGTAACGAAATGTTATTCTCACAAGTGCTCATGAACAGTGTAGACCTATGGAACTTTCAGTTTAATCAAAAGAAATACGGCCGTATTGTACAAAAAGGAGATTCAATCCGCGATGTGTTTGAACGTTATTTAGACCAAGTGGATGAATCCGAGCAGTATCAGATTACTTCAATAGAATTTTTACGCCAGAGTATGATCGGCCAACGGCTTTTACCGGTATCCATTAAAGCCGAGAAACTCATGCGCCAGTTGCTCATCCATGAGAAGCGAAACAGTGGCGAGGAACTTAGACGATTTGAAAAACGACTAAACAACGTATAACTATAAAAAAGAACTGAGCGGAATTGTACGCTCAGTTCTTTTTTGAGTACGAAGTGATGCATATCCGCAAGTATTAGCTTGGGGTCAGAGAGAGAATGAACACATAATGTGTCTAAGAAAATCGAAATCTAATTTATTGATACTCTAACGACGCTTCATTTTTTGCCCACACCCACCTTAGAAATAATGTCACAAAAAACCGATGTTCTATAGCGAACATCCGGTTTATATGAATCGTTGTATTGGCGTATCTTTAATGATTATATGTGTAAGCCTGTTAAAGCGTAAACACAACGTGTGCACATAAAATGATTACCGGTAACGTTATGATCGTTCTAAGCAAGAAGATCGCAACGAGATGCCAAAAGTTTACGGGGATTTTTGATGCGAGTAACAATCCGCCCACTTCGGACATGAATATGAGTTGCGTAACAGATAAACAACCGATAATAAATCGCGTCATTTCACTTTCAATTCCTGAACCGATGAGTGCTGGCAACAACATATCTGCAAAGCCGATGAGCATCGTTTCCGAGGCAGCAGCAGCTTCTGGCACTTGCATGAGCTCTAGAAATGGGATGAACGGCATACCTAACCAGGTGAAAACCGGTGTTTGTTCTGCAATAATGATCGTGACAGTACCAATGGCAAGGACAATTGGAATGACACCGAACCATAAATCCAATACGTTTTGCATTCCTTGTTTTCCGGTATCCCGAATTCGAGCATGAGCGGCTCGGGTCATCGCTCCACGCCATGCTATTTTTAAGAGCGGTTCATTCGATGCTTCTTCATTTCTTTTAGGCGTAGCATATTCATAATAGTCATCACTAAATCTAGACAGTGGTGGAATGCGCGGCATGATCAGTGCGGCAACTAAACCTGCAATGACAATTGTTGCATAGTATGGTATAAACAAGTGCTCTAAGTCTAGATAACCGAGAATAACAATCGTAAACGTAATGGAAACGATGTTAAACGTAGTCCCTAAAACTGCTGCTTCTCGTTTCGTGTAGTGGCCATCAATATACTGCTGATTGGACATCATGACGCCAATTGTAGCGTCACCGAACCAAGAAGCTAGCGTGTCAATCGAAGACCGTCCTGGCAAACGGAACAACGGACGCATGATGATGTTCATGAGCGTTCCGACAAACTCTAACAAACCGAAATTGAGCAAAAGCGGGAGAAAGATGCCGGCAAATAAAAATACGACGATAAGAAATGAAACGAGATCAAGAATGAGTCCACCCGTATCTTCACCCCAAATCCATTCTGGACCGACTTGGAAAAAGATAAAAAGTCCGAGTGTTAACCCGATGATTCGAACGATCAACCAAAAGGTAGATACGTTGAATATTGATGCAAATACGGAGTTGTTCATCCACGTTGGTTTCACATAAAGGTAGACGAGACTACCGAGAACAGATAAAGTAGCAAGCACCATTGTCATTTCTGCAAGGATCGGTGCAAAAGCCATTTCTGCTGTTTCTGATATAAAGGCAATCGGAATCGTCAATTGCGATTGACCGTCCGCCGTATAACTGATGGGAAGCATAAAGATAAATATTCCTATTAATGAAGGAATAAGAAACCAAAGGATCGTTGGAAGTTTTGTCGTGCTGTTCATGATGTTCCCACCTTAGATGAAAAATAGAAAGTTATGAGATGGAGATTCGCTCCACCACTTCGTGCATTTCCCGCAAACTGACGATCTCAATGTCTGGGGTAATTGATGTTTCGTTTTTCGTACCTTCGCGATTTAACCATATTGTTGTTAGTTTAGCCTGATTCCCGCCAATTATATCCGTATGAAGATTATCGCCGATCATTGCTGCATGTTCTGGTTTTAAGTCAAGCTGACCTAGTACATATTGATAAAACCCTAAGTCAGGTTTACCGACACCATAAGAACCGGAAATGAAAATCCGGTTGAAAAACGGTACGAGTGCCGGGGTCATTTCTAACTTTTTCAATTGCAAGCTAGGTGCTCCATTTGTAAGTAAAACGAGTTGAAAAGCTTTATTTAATTGTGTGAGTACATCAAACGTTTCCTCAAACACATAAGGTAATGTTTCTCGATAATAAATAAACGTTCTGGAAAGTTTGCGGGCAAGAGACAAGTCTTCATTCCCTACACTTCTTAATGCTTGCATCCATACATCAAATTGATAAGCACCAATGTCCGCAGCCATCGCCCGAAGCCTGGCGTCATGAACGTCATTGAAGGAGCCCCAAAGTCCCTCGAATGGATTAATTCCTAAAGCTACAGTGAGCGGGTAAAAACTTTGCTTTTTGTACTCTTCTGGCGCTCGTTCTTTTACGGCTTCAAAAAGTAGTTCAGGATCAACGCCAGCAAGTGCATAAGCTTCATTGCATGTTGCAAGCAAAGACTCCTTGATGCTTTTTTTGTCCCAAAGCAATGTATCGTCGAGGTCAAAGATCAATGTGTTTAGCACAATGTTCATCCTTTCCTGTCAGTGTATATTTACTCATATTGTAGCATATTGTCAACAGATAGACGTATAAATATAATATTCTGACGGAAAGTGACACCCGTTTGTCATATATTCGGAATTTTTCGGCGTTTACGTTGTGGAAATAAAAGTTTGTCAGTTTAACAAACAAAATCTGCTCTATCTTTTGTATCCTTTCGCAGAGCATGTTAAAATAGTATCGTGAAAGCGTTACGAAATGACGTCAATCATTTTTTCATGCAATGATGCAATTAGTTTTAACCGTGATTAACACGGATCCACCGTGTAACGACGAATGATTGTTATATGGATATAGTTTCGTCATGAATGATTTTTTTGATGGATGACTGTTGTATGTGATATTCGCTTTTTGCAATATCGTCATTTTAGTGTGTGAAAATAATGAGGAGAATGATGATTCTGAGTGGATCGGAATTGTTCGGTAAGACGAAGTTTAGTAGAATTAGCGGCCATCATTCACAGATTGTAAACAAGTGTAGTTGGAGGTAGTAGCAGATGGACAGAAAGGTTTCCAAGCTTGGAAAGTCTTGGGAAACATTTCACGGACCGAACTTAGGGTACGTGATGGACATGTATGAAGTGTATAAGGATAACCCAGATGAAGTTGAAGAAGATTTAAAAGCGTGGTTTGATGCATACGGTGCACCAACCATGGATGAAACGACTAATGGTGTTTCAGTAATGGACAGCCAAGAAGTGAACTCATCATCAATGCATAAGGTTGCAGCTGCCATTAAACTTGCCGATAATATTCGGACATTTGGTCATTTGTTGGCGGATATGAACCCTCTGCAAGAGCCAGGAGAAGAATCCTCGTTTCTTGATCCAAAAGAGCATGGTCTCAGTGAAGATGATCTGAAATCAATGCCTGCAGAAATGCTTTGTAAAGATGCACCAAACACTGTTCGGAATGGTTTAGATGCCATTAATCATCTTAAGCAAATGTACACCAAATCCATTGCATTTGAATTCCACCATGTACACGACCTCGAAGAGAAAAATTGGCTCAATCAGATGGTTGAAACGGGTAATATATACGAAGAGCTGTCAAGCGATAAACGCAAATCGATCCTTGAGAAGCTTACGGCAACCGAAAGTTTTGAGCAGTTTTTACACCGTTACTTTGTCGGACAAAAGCGTTTCTCCATTGAGGGATTGGACGCGATGGTACCGATGCTCGAAGAAATGACGCAAAGCTACATGCAAGATGGTGCAAGAGACATCATGATTGGCATGGCGCATCGCGGTCGTTTAAGTACGCTTGCCCACGTATTAGGGAAGCCTTACCATTTAATTTTCTCTGAATTTAAACATGCACCAAATGAAGAAGAAGCACCAACTGAAGGTTCATTGAGCGAAGGTTGGACTGGGGATGTTAAGTATCACCTCGGGGCTAATAAGCAAATTGGTGAAGAATCAACATATACAACGGTTGCATTAGCGAACAACCCAAGTCACTTGGAGTATGTAGATCCAATTGTCGCAGTATGCGCGTGCTGCACAAGAAAACCGTACAGAAATCGGATTTCCGAGTCAAGAAATGGAGCGAGCAGGCGCCATTCTTATCCATGGTGACGCGGCGTTCCCAGGTCAAGGCATTATTGCGGAGACGCTTAACTTGAGCCGTCTTAAAGGATACCAAACGGGTGGAACCTTGCATATTATTGCAAATAACTTGCTTGGGTTTACGACGGAAAGTCACGATTCAAGATCAACAACATATGCAAGTGACCTTGCAAAAGGCTATGAAATTCCAATTATTCACGTGAATGCAGACGATCCTGATTCATGTATCGCTGCTGTTCATCTCGCTTGTGAATACCGTCGTCGTTTCCATAAAGACTTCTTAATTGACCTCGTAGGTTACCGTAGATACGGACATAATGAAACCGATGAGCCTGCATCAACACAACCGAAGCTTTATGAACAAATTCGAAACCATGATACTGCACGAACGTTGTACGCGAAAAAGCTTGTTGGCGATGGTGTTATTACTGAAGATGAAGCGAAAGAAATGCAAACAAACATCCAAGACAAACTAAAGCGTGAGTATGACAAAGTAGGCGAGGCGAATAAAGAGGTTTCTGAAATGAACCCGCCTGAAGTGATCGAAAAAGGCTTGCCAAAGATGGATACTGCCGTAGATTATGACACGCTAAAGCAGATGAACGAAGAACTGCTCGAGCACCCAGAAGGGTTTTCGGCATTCCCGAAACTGAAGAAGATTTTAGAACGCCGAAAAGAAGCATTTACAGATGGTGTAATTGATTGGGGTCATGCTGAAGCACTAGCATTTGCTTCGATTATCTCTGATGGAACTCCGATTCGGATGACAGGTCAAGATTCCGAGCGTGGAACGTTTAACCATAGACACTTGATCTTGCATGATCATAAAACGGGTGATATTCATTCACCTATGCACACGTTGTCAACGGCGAAAGCATCGTTTGCGTTGCATAATAGCCGCTATCTGAAGCTTCAGTTGTTGGTTTTGAGTACGGGTACAACGTTCAAGCACCAGAGACACTTGTACTTTGGGAAGCACAATATGGAGATTTCTCAAACGCCGCACAAGTCCAGTTTGACCAGTTTTTGTCAGCGGGTAGAGCGAAATGGGGACAACGTTCAGGTATGGTGCTGTTGTTACCTCATGGTTATGAAGGCTCTGGACCTGAGCACTCAAGTGCGCGTCTCGAACGTTTCTTATCACTCGCAGCGGAGAACAACTGGAACGTTGCGTACTTGTCAAGTACAGCGCAATACTTCCACATCCTTAGAAGACAAGCGAAGAGCTTGGAGATGGATGAAGTTCGACCGCTTGTGCTCATGACACCGAAGAGCTTATTAAGAAACAAATCATTAGCCGATTCAAACGAATCATTTACCGATGGACGTTTTCACCGTATAGTTGGCGATCCGAAGACGCTTGGAAACGAAGATGAAGTGGAGAAACTCGTCTTCTGTACAGGTAAAATGGCGATTGACTTGCATGAAAGTATTGATGACACCGTTGATACGAAGAAGATTCATATCGTAAGGTTTGAAGAATTGTACCCTTACCCTCACAAGACAGTGAACACGATTCTTAACAAATATAAGAACGTGACCTCAGCCGTTTGGGTACAAGAAGAACCGAAGAATATGGGCGCATGGAATTACATTGATCCGTACTTGCGTGAAAGTTTGCCAGATCACGTAACGCTTGATTACGTAGGTCGTCGTCGCCGTTCCAGTCCATCTGAAGGGGATCCGAACTTCCACAAACACGAACAACAGCGGATTATTAATACAGCATTGGGTCGAAATGAAGGGAGAACAAAATAGTGGCTGAAATTAAAGTTCCTGAACTCGCAGAATCGATTACAGAAGGTACAATTGCTGAGTGGCTAAAGCAACCAGGCGATTATATCGAACAAGGGGAAACGATTGCCGAGTTAGAAACCGATAAAGTGAACGTTGAAATCAACTCCGAACAATCTGGTGTGTTGCAAAAACACTTAAGAGAAGCAGGAGACACAGTCGAGATTGGTGAAGCCATCGCGACGATTGATGAGAATGCCAAGGAAGGTTCAGCACCAGCTGAAGAGCCGGCAAAAGAATCACCAGCTGCTGAACAACCTTCTGAAAAGAAAGAGGAGCCTAGTTCGACTGGCGGAGATGACTCTTCTGAGTCTAGTGAAACGGACCACGTAATCGCTTCTCCAGCTGCTCGTAAGTTGGCACGTGAAAAAGGGATTAACTTGAATGAAATCTCGACCCGTGATCCACTTGGCCGGGTGCGCAAAGAGGATGTAGAAGCGCACACGAACCAGCCGAAATCAGCACCAGCAGCGAAGAATGAAAGCCCAGCACCAGAAAAGAAAGATGAGTTCGGTGGCAAGCCGCATGAGCGAATCAAGATGAGCCGTCGTCGTCAAACGATTGCGAAGCGTCTTGTTGATGTACAACAAGAAAGTGCGATGCTTACGACGTTTAATGAAGTAGATATGAGTGCGATTATGGATATTCGTAAGCGTCGTAAAGATGCCTTCCAAGAACAACATGATGGCGTACGTCTCGGATTTATGAGTTTCTTTACGAAAGCGTCGTAGGTGCTTTGAAGAAATTCCCACTTCTTAATGCAGAAATTCAAGGCAATGAAATTGTGAAAAAAGATTTCTACGATATCGGTATGGCTGTATCAACGAATGATGGTCTCGTTGTACCGGTCGTTCGTGACGCTGAACGGTTAAGTTTTGCAGGCATTGAGAAAGAAATCGGTGAGCTTGGGAAAAAGGCAAGAGATAACAAACTCGCTCTTTCTGACCTTCAAGGCGGTACGTTTACGATTACGAATGGTGGCGTGTTTGGATCATTGCTATCCACACCAATTCTAAATGCTCCTCAAGTTGGGATTCTAGGCATGCACACCATTCAATGGCGTCCAGTAGCCATTGATCAGGAACGCATGGAAAACCGTCCGATGATGTACATCGCTCTTTCTTACGACCATCGTATTGTTGATGGGAAAGAAGCTGTAAGTTTCCTTGTGGAACTTAAAAAGATGCTCGAAGAGCCGGAGCAACTTTTACTCGAAGGATAATATAGGAAAAACCGCTCGGATGCCGATCATCCGAGCGGTTTTTTGATAGGTGAGGGGGCGTCTTTTCAACGCTCCTTTACCCGTTTTTCATAAGCATACCGAAAAGATCCTTCATACTTCGTAAGTTGGCCATCTTCAAGCCAGAAGGTGATTGGGAAGCATTTGTTAAGAAAGTATCGATTATGGGATACGGCAACGATTGTACCCGTAAAACCTTCAATTGCATCTTCAATCATATGCTGCGCGTCGATATCAAGGTGATTCGTCGGTTCATCCAAAATAAGAACATTGTGGTTTTGGTGCATGAGCTGTGCAAGGCGAAGCCGCATCAACTCCCCGCCGCTAAGAGAGACGACTGTCTTAAAGACGTCATGTCCGAAAAAGTGAAACGATGCAAGAATATGACGGGCCCGAGCCTCAGTGACGGCCACTTCTTTTTTAAATGCTGCAACGATCGTATCCTCTTGATCGCCAACAGTGGGGTGTTGAGACAAATAGCCAATGGATACATTCGTGCCGATCGTTACCTCTCCATCATCAACAAGTACTTCTCCTGTTAATACGTGTAGAAGCGTCGATTTGCCAGCGCCATTTGGACCAACGATGGCCACTCGCTCACCGTAACGAATGTGCATAGAGACGTTTTGCAAAATCTGCAGGTGAGCATACGACTTGTGCACATTATGACAAGTGAACACATCATTTCCTGTTCGTTTTTCATGATTGAAAGTTAATGAGATTTTCTTCTTGTGAACGGGACGTTCTAATTGTTGAATTCGTTGTAGCGCTTTTTCCATACTTTTAGCTTGACGATGCATTCCAGCATTTGGTGGGTTGGCGCGATTTGCCCAATCTTTTAGACGTTTAATCGTTTCTTTCATTTTATTAATCTTTTTTTGCTGATCGGTATAAGCTTGGAATTCTTTCAGTAATCGTTCCTCTCGCTCTAGGACATATCCGCTGTAATTTGTATTGTACGTGTGCAATGTGCCTTGCTCGATCTCCCACGTCTTTATTGTCGTATCATCGAGAAATGCACGGTCGTGGGAAATGATAAGCACAGCACCTTTGTAATTACGGACCCATTTGCTCAACCATTCGAGTGCATAAAGATCAAGATGGTTGGTTGGCTCATCTAGTATGAGTAAGTCCGGCGTTGTGAGTAGTAAATGTGCAAGTTCAACTTTGGCACGCTCGCCACCACTTAACGCTTCCCAACTCGCCTCTAAGAGCGTATTAATGCCTAATCCATCAGATACGCGTCGGATTAAGGCGTCCATTTCATAACCGCCCACAGCTTCAAATCGCTCTTGTATTAATCCATACGTGTGTAACGTTTGTTCTAGGTTGGTTTGATCGGGTTGTTGAAGCAGTTCTTCTAGACGTTGCAGCTCATTGTTTATATCGTATATATGTTCAAAGCTTTGTTGGAGTACTTCATAAACTGTACCCTCATTCGAGTGACCTGGAATTTGTGGAAGCAAACCTTTTGAAGTGTTTTTTTGCAACCAATCGTGCCGACGATTGGTAATTCTTCGCCTGCAGCTAACTGGGCGAGTGTTGATTTACCTGACCCGTTTTGACCGACAAGACCAATTCGGTCAGCTGATTGAATTTCAAAAGATAGGTTGGAAAATATGGTGGTCCCACCATACGTTTGTTCGATTTGATGTGCGTAGCATACAATCATTGTTGCTTCTCCTTTGAGAAGACGTGACCAATAAAAAAGATGACGGAGCATGAGTCTCCATCATCTTCGTGTGAAAAATGAATAGACACGTCCCTTTAGTAGTTTTTCCATCGTATAGGTTGAAAAAAGACAGACTGATCCAATTTCGCAACCGATACCGAAAAAATCGTCCGACAACGTGTTAAAAACGAACCGATCTTTGCCAGACGACCACTAAAAAGACTCATATCTACTCACCTCCCATTTGTATGTAATCACCTATACTTTACTGAATAATCTCTCAAAAGTAAACCGGAATCATTTGTGTCACAAGACGAAGTTGTCGAATGGTAGGCTAAAATCACTAAGACGAGCAATTGTGAGAAAATATGAAATTTAAGGGTTTACATCATCTAGAAATGTGGTAATATATAGTATACCTTTAGCCCTCGTAAACGTTCATTCGAGGCTGAATACTTTATATCGCCTCTTGAAGCGAAAGTCGCCCGTAGTCCGTCGATAACCGTGAGGTGCACATTTTTGAGGAGGGATTTCTTATGGTACAAACGAAAGCTCAAGAATTGCGTGCGGCGATTCAGATGAGAGGCTGGTCAAACACAACACTCACCGTAGATGATAAACAAGACATCGTTCTGAATAGTCGAACTGGATGTCGTTCTTGGAAAGGGACGAAATGGGGATTTATTTCTACAGATGTTCCTGAGAAGTTAAGCATCCGTATTGATCTCCCTAAGCAGCGTGTACAATTATCAGAAATTGCTGAACGGCTTGAGATGCAAATTATGAACGAAGATTCACTAGAGCTCAGTGGAATCTGGATTGAACACAAACCCGATCGCGATACGCTCCATATTACAATAAGTGAACATGACCTCAATGAAACAGCATTTTCCGGGGAGTCTAAGCTCATTGATTTTATTAGCGACGTACGTAGAATGAATTGCTTATAAATGGTAAAGTCGAACAGTCGTCAATTGTTGACGGCTGTTTTTTTGGGTTGTATTCAGATTGTCATGAAAGCATGTCGCATGATATACTATTGATAATCACTCTCAATCAGGAAAAGCATGATCCGAAAGGGGATACTATGGATACGAGCCGAAAGCGTTATTTCTATTGTCGCTCGCTGCATCACTCTTTGGAACCGATGAATTGGCCACGCATTAAAGAAAATGGCTTTGATCTTAATATAAAACGTGAAGATTTACCGTTTTTCATTACATTTTTCCGGGAGCTTCATTCTTATTATGCCGACCGAGCAAGTTGGGTTCCCGAAAGTTATCAGCGTTATATGGATGAGATTGCTCAGTTTTTCAAAGAACAATCAAATGAAATGATCTATTGTTCATCGATTCAAACCGAAGCGAAGTCTTATGTGATTCCGTTTACGGATTTTGTTGCTGCGTTTATGCTTGCTGACGAAGCATTTGAACGCATCTTTAAGGAAAGTAAACAAATGGAGCATCATTCGAGAAAGTGCTCACGTACTATAAGCGCTTCAATTTACTTGCCGATGCGAACAAAGCGCAGTTTATTCTCGATCACTTACCAGAACTTGTTTACCATCACGATTAATAAGGGGAGTTATAGATGCTGCACTATACATGGGAAAATAACACGACAATCAAAACAATTACTTGTGTGCATGTGAACGCGAAGAAATACAAAGTAGATTCCGTCCTTACACCAGGGAATACGTACGAAGTGAAGAACGAAACTGAAGAATTTTATTTTGTGATTGATGACACGGGAACGATGGCTGGTTTCTTAAAAGATTATTTTGAAGAGCAGTAGTAAGACGGCGAACAGCCGTCTTTTTTTATGGAGAATAGGCATTGAGTAATTAAGTTTCCAATAAAAATATTATGTAAACTTAAAAATTGATAATATATGTTAGAATAGTATGAAAAGAGGTGATGGTTATGAACATACAATCAACGGATCATATTTTTACGTTTTCAAAGGAGCATCGAGCCATTCGTTCAGTTCCTGTAGGAAAAGAAGTGACATTCCATACGTTAGATGCATTTTCAAATCAAATTGTGGATGAAACGTCGACGTTTGACAAAATTGATATGAATGCCGTGAACCCTGCTACCGGACCGGTGTTTGTAGACGATGCAAAACCTGGAGATGCGCTGAAAGTAGAGATTGTAAGCATTGATTTAGATTCGCAAGGTGTCATGGCTGTTGCTCCTGGTTTAGGGGTGTTAGGAGATCAGGTGGATCGTTTTCAATCGAAACTGATGGACGTTCGCGACGATCACGTGATTTTTCGGATGAGATTTCATTTCCAGTGCGCAAAATGGTTGGCGTGATTGGCGTTGCACCGACAGGCGAGGCGGTGAGTTGCGGAACGCCTGGGAATCACGGTGGAATATGGATAACACGAGTATGACCGAAGGATCAACGGTCTACTTTCCGGTTTCGTGTGATGGGGCGCTATTCGCTTTAGGTGATGTGCATGCGGCAATGGGAGATGGTGAAGTGTGTGTGACCGGTGTGGAAATTGCTGCCCGTGTGACAGTGAAGTTTTCGGTCGTGAAGGAGGAAATAAATCTTCCGTGGTTAGAAACGAGCGATAGTTGGCAAGTTATTGCGTCAGCAGAAACATTCGAAGAGGCAGCCAAACGAGCGGCGTCGGAATGGACAACCTTCCTTGCCACGCGGTCACGGCTAACGAGTGAAGAAGCGATGATGCTACTCAGTGCTTCTTCGAATTTGGAAATATGCCAGGCCGTCAATCCGTTAAAAACCGTGCGATTAAAAATGCCAAAATCAGTTCTCCAACAAACGGGCGTTGAGTGAAGATGGAAAAGGAGAAAACGATGTTTGTCGTTAATGTAGAAGCAGCCATTTACGATGATAACCATTGGTTATTTATAAAACGGAGTGAGCAAGAAGAACACGCCGCTCGGCAATTGGCTTTTGTCGGTGGACGAGTCGAGGCTGGGGCACGAGCAAACGATGTATTGGAGCAAACTCTCCATCGTGAAGTGATGGAAGAGATTGGGGTGCAGGTGAAAAATTTGCAGTATGTGAATAGTACGCTGTTTTTTGCAGATAACGGTACGCCTGTTGTTGATATTGTGTACGTTTGTGAATTGGCGTCAGGCATACCCTACGAGAAAAGTAACAAAGAAGTGAAAGCCGTTTTATGGCTGTCCACTTCAGACTTGCTCGATACGGCAAAAGCACCTGAATTCTTAAAGAAAAATGTTCGACAAGCCGATTCAATTAGAAAACAAGTGGGTTAAACAAATAGTTGGGAGGATCATTCATGACGTTACCGATAAGAAATCAAATTAATAGTATTTTTGTGCATGTGAAAGATCTAAAGCTTCGGCGGTTTGGTATTCAGACTTGGTAGGGGTGAGCTTGAATGTGTCCCATGTGGAATCACCCGTACACAATGTGCCCGTGAGCGGGCCGACGTCACTCACGTTGGACGATCATCGTTTTGATCCGAATTTCCACTACGAAGCGACAACACAACCTTTGTTTAACTTGTATGCGCCAAACATTCAGGATGCCTACGATGATATACAAAACAAAGGTATACGTGTCGTACGAGAAATCGAACAAGTCGGCGAAACGGCTTGGTTCAACATTGAAGACCCAGATGGAAACGTGATTATGATTTGTAATTGCTAATAAACACCACATTAAATTTCACATACCGTAATATATAATCAAAAGAAGTGATCAATGCGAATCACTTCTTTTTCTTTCGATGTTTTCATATGACGCTCCTTTGCCTTGCATGATAAAATACATATAGCGAACAAAAAGGGGCCACTTGTACTTATGACAGAAGATGATCAAAGAAGACGCGAGGAAGAACGACGAAATCGTGAACAATCAGACATCGTAGGTGAGTTCGATGATGACGCTGATGATTTTAACGATGAATTTATAGAAGAAGACTTTCGAGAGTGGCAAACAGAAGAGTCTGATGATGATTTGAATATCCCTCCAGAGGAACCCCCTTTAGAGGCTTTTTTTGAAAAAGAAGTGATCGATGATAAAACGAAAAAGAAGAAAAAGACACTAAAACGGTGGCAAAAATTCGGGATCATCTTCGTTTCTTTTTTACTCGTCGTTCAAGGCGCAGCGGCATTGTTTCAATTCTTACGACCAGATGTGATTGATTTTCTTACGACATCATACGAACTCTCACAAAATGAAGAAGTTGCCGAGTGGCGGGAATCTGTCGTCACGTTACAAGTCGAAGCTCCCGGAGCATCTTCAAGAGGGACAGGCTTTTTTATAAATGAAGATGGCTTGATTGCGACGAACAGACATGTAGTGGAAGAGGCGTTTCAAGTGATTGCAACGTTGCATGATGGTACTGCGTTTCAAGCGGAACCGGTGTTTATTTCTGATGAATTGGATTTTGCAATTATTGATATTGGAGAGCAAACGCCTGTCCCGTATTTGCCTTTGGCAGAGGATGAGCCGATTATGGATGTAGGTACCGATATTATTGTCATTGGCAATCCCCTTTCCTTTACAGGCATTGCGAATGAGGGAGAGGTATTGGAAACAGGCACGCCAGCTGTCATCAGTGCCCCTACGTTTAGTGGTAACTCTGGTAGTCCAGCGATTAACCATGAGGGAGAAGTAGTCGGTATTATTTATGCAACGAGAAATCAAGGGGATGAAGGTCGTGTCGGATTGATGGTCCCCGTTAATGAAGTCATTGACCAAGTGACAATAATTGAAGAAGGAGGTGCTAACGAGTGAGCATCCAGTTTTATTTAGGGAGAAATGGAAGTGGGAAATCTAAGGAAATGATCAGTGAAGTTGCCCGTTTGTTGTCAAACGAGCCGGTCGATGGATCACCGATCGTGTTTCTTGTACCCGAGCAAATGACTTTTCAAGTGGAGTATGCGTTGGCGAAACTAACTGGTGGCATGACACGAGTTCAAGTGTATAGTTTCTCACGTTTAGCTCACCGGGTTTTGCAAGAATTGGGAGGGCACCGAAGGGAACGTTTACAAAAGCCAGGTATGCACATGCTCATTCGAAAGATTGTCGAGGAGAAAAAGGATGAGCTACTCGTTTATAAAAAAACGGCAGATACGGAAGGTTCATTGCGAGATGGAGCGCATCATTACGGAAATGAGAAGGCAAGCGGTCTCAGCAGAAATGCTAGAGCCTCTCGCAGAAAGCGACCAACACGTGATGCGTGACAAAATTCATGATATCCATCTGATTTACGAGACGTTCGAATCGTTGTTTACTGGGGTTTATGTGAACGCTGAAGAATCGATTAAACTGTTAGCGGAGTTAGTGGACCAATCAACGATTGCGCGAGGGGCCATCGTTTACATTGACGGGTTCCATGATTTCAGCAAGCAAGAGCAAATCGTTGTACATAAATTGTTCAATGTGGCAAGTTCTGTAAAGATGTCGCTAACGTTACCTGAAGTACCCCGATCTGGAGAATCGCCGAATGAACTGAATCGCTTCTTTTTACCTGCGAAAACGTACAGCGAGTTAACCCAAATATTACAAGCGGAAAACTTGTCTTGGGGCGTACGTCAATTTGCTGGTGGGGGACGTTTTGAAAATGCTGGCATTTCGATGTTGGAGCAATTTGATGACCAGCCACGAGGCACAAAACAGCATGTAGGTGACGGTAGCATTCAAATTGTTGAAGCTGTGAACCGACGCGTAGAGGTCGAAAGTGTTGCCCGTGCCATCCGTGACCTCGTCAGAAAGAACGGGTATCGTTATGAAGAAATCGCGATTCTCATGAGAGATATTGAGCCTTATGAAGATTTATTGAAGCATACATTCGCACGTTTTGATATTCCTTATTTTCTTGATGATTCTCGGTCGATGATGCATCATCCTGTTATTGAGTTTATTCGTTCAACGTTCGAGATGATGATACAGAATTACCGCTACGAACCGGTTTTTCGTGCATTCAAGACGGATTTATTGTTTCCACTACATTCAAATTGGCAGATGTTTCGTGAGCGTGTGGATGAGTTGGAGAATTATGTGCTCGCGACCGGAAAGAGAAGCAGGATTGGACAGTCACAACAAATTGGACATACTCAAGCGCCCGTCATCTCTTAGATGTACGAAGTCAAACCGACAAAGAAAAGAAGATTGAAGAACGCTTAAATGAAACAAAAAAATATGCTCATCGCTCCGATAGAACAGTTTCATAAAGCGTTATCTGCATGCACAAATGTTGAAGAGATGAGCAGAGTACTTTATGAATTTCTTATTGAGCTACACATCCCAGAAAAGCTGGAACAATTGAGTCAAGCAGCCGTAGATCGAGGGGCTTTGGAAGAAAGCAGTGAACACGATCAAGTTTGGGAAAACATTATCGATGTGATCGATCAATTTGTGCACGTGGCCGGTAACGATGATCTTGGACTTGAGACGTTTTCTACACTCATCGATGCTGGTTTTGAAAGTTTGAGTTTTCGTCTAGTCCCCCCAGCGATCGATCAAGTGACGATCGCAGATATGGAGCGTTCTCGCCTACCTAAAATAAAACGACATTTTTAATTGGTTGCAATGAAGGGTTGCTTCCAAAGCGACCGACTGAGGACGGGATCTTATCAGACCAAGACCGCAATCTGTTGGAAGCCCAAGGAGTGTCTCTTGGGCCGTCTGCGGTGGAACGGTTATGGCATGAACCTTTTTTCGTTTATCTTACGCAATCTAGTTCAAGTCATCACATCGTTTTTTCCTATGCACTTGCTGATGAAGAAGGAAGTAGCTTGTTGCCTTCTCCGCTAATTCGCCAGTTGAATGAACAGTTTTCTGGGATTGAAACGGCATTTGTTGAAGCAGAACCCGCGGGCACACAATTGTCTGAACAACTGACCCACCTTTCCCATCCTAGACAGGCGATCGACCTTTTATCTCGCCAACTCCAACGGTGGAAAGCGGGGGAGACGATCGCTCCAATTTGGTGGGACGTTATAATTGGTTTACGAAACAACCCGACTGGTATGCTCATTTTGAGACGGCACTACAAAGTCTTACGTACGACAATGAAGCGGTAGCTTTGCGTGAGGAGTCATCTGCGAAATTGTTTGGCGAGCACATTGAAGCAAGTGTCAGTCGAATGGAGCTGTTTGAACAATGTGCGTTTCGACACTTTAGTCAATATGGGTTAAACCTAAAAGAACGTGACATTTACCGCTTAGAAGCATTTGATATTGGGGAATTATTCCATGCGGTGCTAAAAGACATCTCGGATGTACTAAAAAGAGAGAACAAGACATGGAAAACAATGACTGAAGAAGAGTGTCGCCACATTACTGGAGAAGTAACGAAAGCGGTTATACCTAAAATTCAACGGCACATATTGGAGAGCTCGAATCATTTCCGATATGTTCAGTACAAATTAACAAATATCATGCAAAGCGTGACGAAGACACTTCGTGAACAGGCAATTCAGTCCAACTTTGAGACGATTGACTTAGAAGTAGAGTTTGGAAGAAAAAGCCCATTGCAGTCACCGGTATACACGTTAGACAATGGGGCGACAATGTCTCTTCGAGGAAGAATTGATCGTGTTGACCAAGCAACAACAGACCGAGGTTCTTATATGCAAGTCGTTGATTATAAGTCAAGTGAACAATCGCTCTCATTTACCGATGTTCTCCATGGCATATCCTTGCAAATGCCTGTGTACTTAGACATTGTCGTTAATGGTGCCAAGTCTTGGATGGGGATTGAAGCTCATACGGGGGGAATGTTTTATTTCCACGTTCATAATCCGGTAATTGACTTAACTGAGGCGGATGAGGATACCGTAATTGCAGCTGAACGTTTTAAATCGTACAAAATGAATGGATGGTTACAAAAAGATCCGGCTGTCGCCTCGTTAATGGATGAGGAGTTCACCGATACAGGTGCTTCACGAATGGTTCCAGCTAAACTAAAAAAAAGACGGGAATTTTGACGCTCACTCGAAAGTGATTAATCAAGACGAATTAAATGGCCTGCATGAGTTTTTGCAAACGAAGATGGTTGACATTGGCAATCGCATGACAGCTGGGGAAACGAGCATAACTCCGTACAATAAAGACAACAAGAAACTTGCCTGTACGTTTTGTCCATTCCAATCGGTCTGTCAGTTTGATCCGACATTACCAGGAAACGACTATCGAGATATCCCAAAACTTGACGATGACGAAGCACTCCAAAAAATGATGGATCTTCGTGCAAAGAGAGAAGGTGAAAAGTGATGAAGCGTTGGAAACTAGAAGCAAAGCCCACGGGTGTCCGTTGGACGGACCCGCAGTGGGAAGCGATCTCTTTAAAAGGGGGAAACATTCTTGTCGCAGCCGCAGCCGGTAGCGGGAAAACAGCCGTACTTGTTGAGCGCCTTGTACGTAGAATTGTTGATTCAAGCGATGAGGCAGAAGTAGATCGGTTGCTCGTTGTGACGTTTACTAAAGCCGCTGCAGCTGAGATGAAAGAACGGATTGGAGAGCGGATTGAAGAAGAATTAAATGCGAACCCTTCGCTCTATTTACAACGTCAACGACAGTTGTTAAATCGCGCAAACATCTCCACGCTTCACTCGTTTTGCTCAGAGCTTATTCGTCAGCACTATTATGAAGTGAATGTGGACCCGAAAGTCCGAATTGCAAATGACACGGAGCGCGAGCTCCTGAAAGAAGAAGTACTCGATGGTGTACTTGAAACCTATTACGGAGCATCAATTGAAGAAGCACCGATCTTTTATGAAATGGCAGAAGCGTATAGCAACGACCGAAGCGACACGGGATTGCGCAAACTTATCTTTGACCTATACACTCGTTCAAGAGCGCACCCAGAGCCAAATAAATGGTTGGGTTACGTCAAGAAAATGTACGCACATCCGTATGAACATCCTCAACAATCACCGTGGGGAGAAGTTGTGTTCTCTTACGCTTTAGAACAAGTGCATTCCGCATTAGGGTTAATGAAGTCAGGATTAGAGGCGGTTCACGCCCCTGAAGGCCCCCCTCATTACCTCGACCTATTTGAAGAAGAGTACGGCCGGCTGCACCAATTAACAAGTGTGAATACGTGGGAAGAATTGCGCCAACAGGTGATCGGTTTTACGTGGAAAAGATTACCGAGTAAGAAAAAAGGGATTGAATTTGATCCTGTCGTTCAAGCACGCGCGAAAGCGTTGCGTGATGAGAGTAAGAAGATGATCGCTGAGGTAGAAAAATTACTGCGCCCAAACCCTGATGATTATCTGGATACGATTCAACAGTTGCACCCACGTGTAGAGACCCTTGTCGAGATTGTACAAACGTTCGCCAAAGAGTACCGAGAAACGAAGCGTGAAAAGACATTAATGGATTATGACGACCTTGAACATTTTGCGTTAGAAATTCTCAGTAATGATTCCGTGGATCAACCATCCGCCATTGCAAAACAGTACCAAGACCATTTTCAAGAGGTCCTTACCGATGAGTATCAAGACACAAATCAAGTTCAAGAAGCAATTCTGGAGCTTTTATCAGACGGGAACAATCGTTTTATGGTAGGGGACGTCAAACAAAGCATTTATCGATTCCGTCTTGCCGAACCCGGTCTTTTTATTAAGAAGCATGAAACGTATGCAACCCTCAGACAACCGGCAGAGGAGATTGAACGAGCACCTGGAGTACGCATCGATCTATCCGATAACTTCCGCAGCCGTGAAGAAGTGTTGGATGGTGTGAATTATGTGTTCGAACAAACGATGGATTCAAATGTTGGCGATGTGACATATGATGATGCTCAATCGTTGAAATACGGAAATGTAGATTATGTTCCTGATGTGGACCGCTATGAAGTAGAATTGACTTTATTAGAGCGGGAATCAGAGGATGAGGACAAACAGCCAGCAGCTGAGATCGAGTACGTGGACAGCATCGAAAATTAATGAGCTCATCGCAAGCGAGTATCCGGTGTTTGACAAAGAGAAAAAAGAAATGAGACCGATTGAATACCGGGACATTACGGTGCTCATGCGATCACTGCCATCAGCTCCGGTTTATTTGGACATCTTTAAGCATGAAGGCATTCCCGCATATTCAGATCGAGATGAAGGGTACTTCCGACGAATTGAAGTTCAAGTGATGCTTGCTTTGCTAAGAATTATCGATAATCCGTATCAAGATATTCCACTCGCTGCGGTGCTTCGTTCTCCGATTGTTGGCTTACAAGAAAATGAATTAGCAGAGATTCGACTCGCTGCTGTTGGTGAGCCTTTTTATGAAGCGGTGAAAAAGACGATTACGAATGAGCCGCGTCTACGTTTGAGCCATCGCCGACCACTTACATTGAAGAAAAGCGTCAAACCGATCGGTGGCAGCGAAAACTTGTGCTATTCTATGAGCATTTTCAACAGTGGCGTACGCGGTCCAAACATACCGCCTTAGCGCCATTTATTTGGCAGCTTTTTGAAGAGACTGGCTACGATTCCTATGTAGGTGGTCTCATAGGCGGCAAACAGAGACAAGCAAATGTTCATGCGTTATATGACCGCGCGAGAGCGTATGAAAAAACGTCATTTCGTGGGATTTTTCGCTTTTTACGATTTGTTGATCGAATGGAAGAGCGAGGGGATGACTTAGAAAGTGCAAGAACGTTAAGTGAGCAGGAAAATGTCGTACGAATCATGAGCATCCATAAAAGTAAAGGCTTGGAGTTCCCCGTTGTGTTTATCGTGGACGGGATGAAAGAATTTAATTTCTCGGATAGTAAACGGGCGACGCAAATTCACCAAACGTTAGGGTTCGGTTCCGTTCATATTGATACAAATCAGCGTACGAAACGAAAAACGTTGCCACAATTGGCGATTAAGAATGCTCAAGAACGTGAGCAGCTGTCCGAAGAGCTCCGAATTCTCTACGTCGCACTTACTCGCGCTAAAGAAAAAGCAATTCTTGTTGGCAGTGTAAAAGAACGCGAGAAAAAAATGCTCGACTGGATAAAGCTGGCTGATGACGATTCTAAGCTCTTGCCGTTACACGTGAGAAAAAATGCAAAACGATTTTTTGATTGGCTTGTGCCAGCGATCTTAAAACACCCTAGTATTCAGCAAGCTCATTCAGATGTACAGCTGCAAACATCAATTGCTCACCCGTCGAAATGGCGATTGCAGTTTGAACAGACCGTTTTGTCTGAGGAAGGTGAGAAAGAGCCAGATCAGAATGAAAAGCTCGGCTTGATTAAATCTCTTCAACCTGTGGAGAACCGTGGGGATTCACACATGGCTGAAGTTGACGAGAGGTTGTCGTATAGCTACCCTCATCCAGAAGCGACAAAATCGTTTGCAAAACAGACGGTTACAGACATAAAACGACTCGCTGAAGACCGATACAGTGCAACTGAAAGCCCCGCTCGCACGTTCTCTTCTGAAAGAGCAAAACGACCTGAGTTTTTACAAAAGGGCGCGTTAAGTGGTGCAGAGGCAGGAACAGCGATGCATACTGTGATGCAACATCTCCCGATGCAAGATGCCAGTCTTTTAGACATCGAAGCGTTCGTTCAACAACTATATGAAAAAGAACTTCTTACCCTCTCAGAAAAAGAGACGATTCAGCCGCAATGGGTGTTGGATTTCTTAACGTCACCGCTCGGGATGAGGATGAAGCAAGCCAAACGATTGTACAAAGAAGTCCCTTTTACTTTCATTAAGAAGAGTCGTCACGTTTATCCTGATTGGGAAACCGCTGAAGATGAGCCGATTCTTATACAAGGCATGGCGGATTGTCTGTTTGTTGATGAAAATGACCGACTTGTCCTTCTTGACTATAAAACGGACCAAGCGGCTTCGCGTTTTTCTGGTGGGATTGCTGAAGCAGGCCTATTCTTTGTGAGCGCTACCGTGCGCAATTAGAAATATATAAGGAAGCCATCGAACAGATTTGGCACCGACAAGTCGATGAGAGTTGGTTATACTTTTTTGATGGGAGTTATGAAATTGAAATTAACGTATAAAAGGAGGGCTGCACATGCGAATATTGCACACAGCTGATTGGCATTTCGGTCGCTCTTTAGAAGGAAGAGACCGGTTATCTGAACATGCTGCATTTGTTGATGAACTCGTAACGATTGTTGAAGAAGAAGCGGTGGATGCGATACTCATCGCCGGTGATCTATACGATAGCATGAACCCGCCAGCAGCTGCGGAGGAGCTCTACTACGAAGCATTAAGTCGTTTATCCGACGGAGGCAGGCGTCCGATTGTCGTGATTGCTGGAAATCATGATCAACCTGATCGTCTCGCAGCAGCGCTTCCTCTCGTTCAGTCGCAAAACATGTACCTGGTAGGTATGCCGATTACCGGGCCTCTCCACGTCCCGATCAAATCACACGACGTAACAATGAAAGTCGCCGCGTTACCTTATCCTTCTGAATCAAGATTACGGACGAGCTTTTCAAATAATGGAAGCTTTGACGGAGATGATTTGGCATTCCAACAGACGTACGACGAGCGGATTCAACAACTTTTTAAGCAAATGACCCAATCATTTTCCGATGATGACATTAATATAGCGACGAGTCATATTTTTGTTGGGGGTGGAGCGGCGACGGATTCCGAGCGCCCCATCGAAGTTGGAGGTGCCTATACGGTTCGTCCTACGAGCTTGCCGGAAAATGTGAGTTATACGGCACTTGGGCACTTACATCGCCCCCAATGGGTACACCACGCCCCGGCTCCAACTCGATATGCAGGGTCACCGCTATCCTTTTCGTTTAATGATACGGGTGTATCTAAATCAGTAACGGTAATTGACGTCGTGCCTCATGAAGACGCTCATATTCGAGAGATACCGCTCAAAAGCGGCAAGCCTCTCGTGAAATGGCAAGCGAAGAACGGACTACAGGAAGTTTACAAATGGCTGGATGAATCGGCATCACTTGATTTTTGGGTGGATTTGTCCATTCATAGCGACCACACGTTGCGCCCTGAAGACATCCAAAAAATACGACGGTCCCACCCGGGCATTGTGACGATTCGTGCGGTATTACCAGAAGAACAATATGTAGAGCGAGAAGAGCGTCGAAACTTACCGATCGATGAACTGTTTAAACAGTTTTATGAAAAGAAGACAGGTGGAGCTACCCCGGATCAAGAGATTACGGAGTTGTTTCTAAATCTCATTGACCAAGAGAGCACCGAACAGAAAGCAGGTGCAAAATGAGACCTGTCTATTTGAGTATCCGCGGTCTGCATAGCTTCCGTGACGCCGTAGAAATTGATTTTGACACGCTCTGTTCAGGTGGGGTCTTTGGGATTTTTGGTCCTACAGGTAGTGGTAAGTCAACGATATTAGATGCAATGACCTTTGCTTTATATGGGAAAATCGGTCGCAGTGGTGCAACGGGTGCGAGCATGATTAACCAAGCCGAAAAGGAAGCGATGGTCGTTTATACGTTTCGGCTGGGGGTACGTGTGTATACGGCCGAACGAAGAGTAAAGCGTTCCAAAGATGATACACTGCAAACGACGCGTGCACGGTTTTTAGATGTTACAGACGAAGCGGTTGTGCTTACCGACAAAGTGGGCGACATGAACGCTTCAATCGAACAGCTGCTCGGATTGAAATTGGCCGACTTTACACGTGCAGTCGTACTGCCTCAAAATAAATTTTCTGAGTTTCTTCACCTAAAAGGTTCCGACCGACGTGAAATGCTGCAACGGTTGTTTAACCTTCATAAGTACGGCGATGACCTTAACCACAAGATCAAAGAAGGATTGCAACATTTACAAGGGGAACATCGCGTCATTGATGGTGAGTTGCAAGGCATTGGTGAAGCTTCAGAAGCAGCGGTAAACAGAGCGAAAAAAAGAAGTGGTGGAAGCTGAAACAACGCTGAAGAAGGAACAAGAAAAAATAGAAGAGCATAAGCGTCAATGGGAAGCTGCTCAACAATTGAAAAGCTTATATGAAGAACTTCAAGATGCGCATAAGGAACAACAGAGCTTAGTTGAACAAAAACCACTCTACGAGAAGAGCCAAAAACGCCTTCGGGTTCACGCTCTTTCCAAAGAAGCGAAACCTCTATTGCTTGCAGTTGAGGAAGCAGCAGCGGACGTGTCTGTGAAAGAGAACGAGTATAAAAAGCAAGAAGAAGCGTTTTCTCAAATCGTGAAAGAGCTTGAAAGCGCAAGACAACAGCAACAACAAGATAAAGAAGATCGTGAGAAAAAAGAACCTGAGCTGCTCGTTCGGCAAGCGAAAATTGCTGATGCCGCAGAACAAGCAAAACAATATGAAGTCGCACGAAAGACGGTAAAAGAGGAACGTGAAAACGAGCAACAATTGAACAAAACAGTAAACGATCTAAGTAAGAATAAAGAAGCTCTCTCACACAGAATTACGGAGCAAAAAGAAAACATCGACCAGATGCAAAATGATTTGAATGCATATGACGATCGAGATGATGAAAGAAAACAAGTGGATGAAGCGTATGCGCATGCCAAGTCTCTTGACGCACTGTTCAAATCGGTCGAGGAAGTCGACGAGCAGCTCGTTCAAACGAGAAAAAAACAAACAGAGATTGAGGCAACGGCTCGGCAAGCGATAAATGACCGAAAGCAAATTGAAGAGAAACTAGCGATCGCTTATGAGTACGCGTTAAACTGGTACTCAACATTTAAAGATCTCGAGCGACAAAAAGCGAAAATGATGGATGCCGTGAAACTTAAGGGAATGCATCACACCCAAGCTTCTGTACATCAGATTGCCCAAAGCTTAGAAGCAGGAAACCCATGCCCAGTATGTGGGTCAACTTCACATCCAAACCCGAACACTGAGCGACCGAGCGAAGCCGAAGAGCGGCTACAAACATTATATGAAAATCTGAATACCGAGACGCCTACCTCATTTCCAACACACAACTATTGGAACAGATTGCGGGCCAAGTGCGCACAACCGTCGCCATTGATGAGCATCGGGATCGAGAGGTTCAACAAGTAGAAGAAACACTTTATGAGCAAAAGTCCAATGAAAATTTGGTTGCAATCATCGAACAATGGTTAGAACAGATCCCTCCGAAAACGAACACAGTTCAAAAAATCAAAGAGCGGACAGAAACGCTTATGAAAGAACACCAAGAGCAACTGCGCGTTGAACAAGCCCATCAAGCTGAGTTGAACTACGAGCAGAAGACGGTTGAAGAATTAACAAAAAGGCGTAACGAAAAGCATGCGGAGTGGGAAGCTGAAAAACACCGTTGGGAAAATTCTTATTCGGATTGGTCACTTACGACGATCGCTAAAACGAGGGAGCGTGTGCACGAACAAGCGAGCATCATTAGTCGCTTAAGAAAAAATGTGCAACAAGAGCAGCAATCGCTACAGAAGCTAGAAGCCGACCATAAACGACTCGAAGAAGACATTTACAAGCTTGAGATTGACGTCCTTAAATCGCAACATAATCGCCAACAAGCAGAAGCACAAATCTCGTCTTTTGAGAAGCAACATCATGACTTTGTGGACGTAGACAATATCGAAAAAGCAAAAGCTGATGTCGAAGAGCAGATTGCGCGCCTAAAAGCAAAAGTAAAGTCGAGTGACGAGCGAGTACAAATTTCTACGAAGCATTACGAGGAAATTGATGCGAAGCGGACAACAGCTCGGACTCGGTTCGAATCGGCAAAAGAGTTTCAACAAAAAGCCGATAAAGAATGGAGACATTATCAACAAACAAAATCGTTCACAACGTTAAGTGATCTGATTCAATTCGATACTGCTGCGCAGTTATCGGAATGGGTATTGTCTGATGAAGAACGGTTAAAAAATGAAGAACAAAAAGACGACTATGAGCGAAAGATCACAAGTGTTACCGCAAATGTTGAGCGTCTTGAAAAACGCATGGGAGGAAAAACCTTTGACGAAAAGGCGTTTGCCGAGCTTGAGCGTTCGTACAAAGAGAGTGAGTCTCGTTTCGAACTGCTTAAAGAACAACGAACAACCGCCAGATCAAAGTGGGAAGACGTGCAAGAGAAACATGTTGCTACGCAAAACTTAACAAGAAAAAGGAGCATTACGAGCAACAAATCAGTAACTATAAAGAACTGGAGTCTGTGTTTCGTGGAAAAGAATTTGTTGACTTTTTAGCGGAAGAGCAATTGATTCATGTCACGAAAAACGCTTCGGAACGACTTCATGATTTGACGAGAGGCCGCTATGCTTTAGTGCTTGACTCGAGCGGAGGATTTCTCATTGCAGACTATTTTAACGGTGGTGAGAAACGCCCGACAACCTCTCTGTCTGGAGGAGAGACGTTCCTTACATCACTTGCCCTTGCGCTGTCTTTATCAGCTTCCATTCAACTCACTGGAGAGCAAAACCTAGAGTTCTTCTTTTTGGATGAAGGATTTGGGACATTGGATACGGAGTTGTTAGATACAGTCGTAACGGCGTTGGAGCAATTGCAAACGGATCACCTAGCCGTTGGTGTCATCAGTCATGTTCCGGAATTACAAGAACGTCTTCAAACGCGATTGCTCGTCACCCCTGCTACGGCAGAAGGTACGGGCTCACGTGTGACCGTTCAAAGCTAGCCGACATTCGGCTAGCTTTTCTTCCGTCATCTATTGTTATGAAAAAAATTAAAAAAGTTTCGTCAGTTTTGCTTTCTCAACCGTTACCTATATGAACCGACAAAATAGAAAGGGCCAACCTAATGTTTGATCATCATTATGAACAGTTGTTCCCCGACCTTTGGCGATTTGCCAATAGTATTGCAAGACATGAACATGAAGCAGGAGATCTCATCCACGATGCTTGGACGAGAGCGATGAAACACCCCCACGTCTTTGACTTAGAAGTTCACCAACAACGTGCGTGGTTTTTCAAAACGATGAAACGTCTTTTAATTGATGAACGACGAAAAAGTCAACGTGAAGATGTATTTGATCATACGATTCATGATCGAATTGAATCTCCATTTAGTGACTATGAAAAAATTGAAGTGATGGAGATCCTTTCAACACTTCCCGAAGAAGAAAGAACGATATTATTTCAGAAATATTGGCTCGGATTGTCCAGTACTGAAATTGGTAGACAACTCAATATGCCGCCATCGACGGTTCGATCAAAGATGAAACGGCATTAAAACAATTGCAAAAATATTAGGAGGAATGATGATGAACGGTAAATTTGGAAACGTAGGTGTACTCGATTTACGAGAAACGAAAGAAGAAGAAATTAAAGGAATTACAAAAATTGGAAATGTCGGTGTCGTTCTTATACGACAGGGAGGAAGCCATCTATTGCACCAAATCTCAATTGGCAATATCGGGGTCGTCGTTGAGGTTGAGGAAGGATATGAGCTCTTTTTGGAAGACCTCCAAATTACTCGCTCCTATTTAGAAGGGCTTGAACATCCGCTTAAAGCGACTACGACAAGTGTTGTAACCTTTGAACGAGACGTCACAAAAGAAATGATACAAAAATACATTGCCGACATTCAGTATTATGGTCAGGTCAATATTCCGGAAGAGCTTAGAGGTTCGATTCAAACACGCATGACCGACCGAGGCGGTAACATACATGGCTATAATGATGAAGACATCAAGACCATTACAAAAAAAGGCACATTCCGTTTAAGTAAATCGTATCTGGAAAACTTGGATGAAGAAATTCACATGGAAATCAAAGGGGTGTTATACATTGAAGATGATGTGGATGAAGCGTCTTTACAGCGAATGTCTTCACTGTCCGTTAAAGGTGTCATCGAATTACGCAGCCGATTGGAACCTATAGTAACAGCGTTGTTAACATCAAAAAGTACCGTACTAGAGCTCATTCCAGATGACTATTATGTGGTCCCTAAAACCCTTAAATTGCGAGATCAGCAACTTTCCTTTTGGAAACATAAAAAGCTATTCACGGAGAAGCCGATATTTTTTGGAAAAGATGTTGACCGAGAGCGATTGGTGACAACGATCACAAATATTAAATCTTCATCATACATTGTTGGTTCGAGTGAAATTGAGGACGTATTGTATGAACTTGCAGATGATTTAGAAACAGAGATCTTAGCGATCGACAACGACTTCATCGTCGTCGATGGCAAGGAAGAATGGGATGATGAAGCGATTCAAGGTGTTGATGAAGGGACTTCAATCATTATCAACGGATCACTCACACTAGCTGAAGATGTGCAAAAAGAAACTTTGAAGACGTTAGGCTCGATCTATTTGTTCGGAAAAATGTATGTACATTCTGGAATTAAGTTGGTCGTAAAGCAAAAGTTAGACGTTGATCACGGCAGCATTCGAACAGAGAAGAATGAAGAAGGGACGGGAAACATCGGAGTGCTCAGAATATAGGGAGGTGTATGCGGATGTGGCATGATGAGTTTACGAAAGCATATTATCGGAATGAACGTGAACGACAAAACCGGTATTACCACCTTTCCCAATGGCATCGAGGGAAAAAGAAAAGAAGAGAGCGAAAGCGAGATGAGTAGTGGCCGCTGGCAAGAGTCACAAGAAAGTCATCCCCTCAACATACAAAAAGAGTATGTTGAGGGGATGACCGAATTTATCATATACATAAACCGGCCTGCTGCCTTTCGGGTTACGTATAAATTTCAATCATCTGTTTGCTCCATTGCCAGAACCTCTCCGCTTCTCGTTGATCAGATGCGAGCGCTTGTTTCACGGGTCGGCGTTTCATTTTGTAATAATACCCTCCGTTGACGATATCGTCAGTCTCTGCTAAGAAGACACTTGTTTCTGCTCCTTGTTCTGCTGTAGAAAAGAATGGCCTCAACACTTGATGCACACCTTTGCCAAAGCCTGTATCTCGATTCACACCGAGAGAAGTGCTCACAGCCCCAGGATGAACGGCAACGGTGTTCGCACGAGTGTGTTTTAATCGTTCAGCTAAACGCATCGTAAACCAAAGGTTCGCGAGTTTTGAGCGCCCGTAAGCTTTCATAATTGAAAAAGAATGGTCAAGGTGAGGGTCTTGTGGGTCAAATGCCCCCCATTTATATGCTCCTGAGGAAAGATTAATGACACGTGCAGAATCTACGTTTATCATCATCGGTAACAAAGATTGTGTGAGTAAAAAATGTCCGAGGTGATTCACACCGAGCATCTTTTCAAATCCTTGCGCGGTCGTTTCACGTTGGAGAGTGACCACACCCGCATTATTAATGAGTCGGTCGAGTGAGGCATGTTTTTTCTGATAGGCTTTTGCGAATTGCTGTACGCTCTCCAAGTCGTTTAAATCACAGTACATGACCGAAAAACGACCATGAGGCACTTCAGCGAGCAATTGCTGTTTCGCCTCTTCCCCGCGTGTGATTGATCGACAAGCGATCGTCACATGAGCCCCTCTTCTGCCAATTTCCTGCGCTGTTGCTTTGCCAATTCCTGAATTTGCTCCAGTAATGATGACGTTCATATGCCGCATAGGAAAGTCCCCTTTACTTCCAATAATAGTTTCATATTCCCTTAGTCGTTGGAGGTGAAACAGATTTATAGAAAACGGTTGATAGTCTTTGAGTCACTCGCTATGATTAAAGAAGCAGCATTTCAGGAGGAGAGTCATGAGAGACGAAGCAAAGAAATTACTACAAACCTATTACGGATATGACTCGTTTCGCCCTGGACAATTTGAAGTCATAGAATCCATTATGAACGGTCAAGATGTGATGGGAATTATGCCTACAGGTGGTGGGAAGTCGATCTGTTATCAGTTACCGTCTCTACTTCTTGACGGCATGACGATTGTCGTATCCCCGCTCATTTCATTGATGAAAGACCAAGTGGATGAAATACAAGAAATCGGGATTCCGGCTACATACATTAACAGTTCGCTGTCAGGAAAAGAAACCCATCGGCGATTAGAAGCTGCGAAAAACCATGAGTATAAATTAATGTACTTAGCACCTGAACGGCTCGTATCCCCAGATTTCACATCGAGCTTACATGAGTTGGATATCTCATTAATCGCCATCGATGAAGCACATTGTCTTTCCCAGTGGGGTCACGATTTTCGACCGAGTTACTTAATGATTCCATCTTTTATCCAATCTCTAGACAAGAAGCCAAGCGTTCTCGCACTTACTGCGACGGCGACACCAGAAGTTGCTCGGGATGTGTGTGAAGCACTTCGTATCCCTGAAGACCAGCGGGTTAACACCGGATTCCTTCGAGAAAATCTGACACTGTCAGTCATTAAAGATCAAGACGATGACAAGTATATCGTCAATTACGTTAGAAAAAGTGCCGGAGAATCCGGGATCATTTATGCAAGCACGCGAAAAGAAGTCGAGAGAATTTATCACTACCTTACACAAAAAGGAATTCAAGCTGGCAAGTATCACGGTGGCATGGATTCAGAGTCGCGTGAACAGAGTCAAGAGCAGTTCGTTTATGATGAAGTAAACGTCATGGTTGCAACGAATGCGTTTGGGATGGGTATCAATAAATCCAATGTCCGCTATGTGATTCATGCACAGCTTCCCCGGACGATTGAAGCTTACTACCAAGAAGCGGGGAGAGCGGGGAGAGATGGCCTGGACAGTGAATGTATATTGTTATTTTCACCACAAGATGTTCAAATCCAAAATTTCTTACTCGAGCAAACCCAACTCTCTGAAGACAGGAAGCAGCAAGAGTTTTTAAAACTCCGGTCGATGGTGAATTATTGTCATACAGAAGATTGCTTGATGAAGTTTATATTGAAGTATTTTGGTGATGATGACGCACAAGATTGTGGACGTTGCCTTCATTGTACGGACCAACGTCAGACCGTCGATGTGACCAAGGAAGCGCAAATGGTATTCTCCTGTATGAAAAGAACGAGGGAGCGATTTGGAAAGACGATGATTGCTGGAGTGCTTGCGGGTTCCAGTAATCGAAAAATCATTGATTTTAAACTCGATCAACTTTCTACATATGGGCTCATGAAAGGTCGCTCTCAACGAGAGATTACCGCTTTTATTGATTTTCTTGCTGCCCATCGTTACGTCACAATCGGTGAAGGCCAGTATCCGGTATTAACACTAAATGAACGGTCCGTTGATGTTCTTAAAGGAGAAGAACGGGTGTTAAAGAAAGAAACGGTTGCTACGACGAGTGTTAGTGTGGATGATCCCGTGTTTCAACAGTTAAAGAAAGTGCGTACTCAGCTTGCAAAAGAACATTCGGTCGCACCTTATATGGTATTTTCTGATCAAACATTGCGGCATCTCGCGGTCAGTCAACCAAAAACGAAACAAGAAATGCTCTCGATCAAAGGGATCGGAGAGCATAAATTAGATGTTTACGGCGAAGCTTTTTACAAGCACTGCATCAAACCGTCGAATGATAGTAGTGTACGAACGATGGGGCGTTGAAGTTGGCTTGAAGGAATGAATCATAAAAGTCACGGTAACGCCCGTCGTTTTCTAGCAGTCTTTCAAGATGTTTCGCAATCCCTATTTTCTCGAAAGCAACGAGAGGAGGGGATTGTTTTAAGTTTTTCTCCCGATAAAAGATCTCTTGATAGACAATTTCCTCTGGGGTGACACCTGCTTTGATTCGATCAATGAGGCGCGCTTCCCGTTCATCAATGATTTGCATATAATCTTTTAACTTCGCTTGATAGTCTTCCCGAGAAAATACACCTTTGTGATGGAGCGTCACGTAATGCTCCACATCATAGCCGAGCGTTTTCTCCGCAGACGCAATCATCTGATTAATGTTCGAATCAGCGTTGTTATACCATGGCCCAAAAGAAGTGAGGTCGTAATCCCCGACGATCATTACTTTCTCTTCTGGGAAATATGGGCAGCAAAAGCTCTCACAATGACCAGGTGTATGAATCATTTGCACTCGTTTTCCAGCGACAACAAATTCTTCATCGAATGGGTAGATCTCTTTGTTGCGATCAACGACTGATTGAAACGCTCGTCCTTCCCGGCTCTTAATCATCGCCTGGAGGTTTTGTTCCCCTTCGACAGCATAATTGCCACCTATTTTGAGAAGCTCCTCCATAGAACTGAGTTTCTTGGCGTCAAGCGGGTTGACATGCACTTGTGCGGTAGGGAAATGCTTGATGCCCCACGTATGATCAATATGAAAGTGGGTGAGGAATATTTGACTTATATCATATTGGTCATGGATGTAGGAGAATGCTTCTTTTCCTGCACCCGCATCAATGAGTGCAGACTCCCCGTCACCGACCACAACCACATTGGTGGTGAACGGTACGCGACTGCCATTCTCACCACGTATAATTTCTAAATCTCCAATCCGTATCGTATTCTCTCTATCCATCGAATTGTCCTCCGATCATCGTCTAGGTGTTGGTTAGATCGTTGTTCGCACTTCCCATAACTCTGGGAAGAAGTACTGATCAATTACTTTTTTAAGGTAGCTTACACCTGATGAACCGCCCGTCCCTTTTTTATTACCGATAATTCTTTCGACGGTCTTCATGTGGCGAAAGCGCCATTGTTGGAACCAATCTTCAAGGTCAACAAGCTTTTCGGCGAGCTCATAAAGCTCCCAATGGTCATCTACGTTTTCATATACAGCTTGCCAAGCTTTTTGTACACTTTCGTGTGTCGTATATGGCTTGGTAATGTCGCGCTCTAGTACATGTTGGTCAATAGCAAAGCCCGCGCGACTGAGCGCTTGTATCGACACGTCATACAAGCTCGGTCTATTTAGCTGGTGTTTGAGCTTTTCGTAAATCTCGGGTTCGTTCTCGTAAATCTTTAAGCTATGTTCGGTTTTATATCCGAGGGAAAATTCAATCATTCGGTACTGATAGGATTGAAACCCTGATGCTTTGCCAAGAGCATCTCTAAACTCCATGTACTCTGCCGGAGTTAACGTTGATAACACATCCCAACCTTGGATGATTTGCGATTGGATTTTTGAAACTCTCGCGAGCATTTTGAATGCAGGTGAAAGTTCACCAGCTTGTATTGATTGAATTGCCCGATCTAACTCATGAATAATGAGCTTCATCCATAGTTCACTCACTTGATGAATAATGATGAAGAGCATTTCATCTGGATGATCTGACAACCGGTTTTGGCTGGAGAGAATTTGATCTAACGTCAAGTAGTCACTGTACGTCATATTGTCTTTAAAATCGGTATGGATGTCTTTCTCATTTTTAAACGCTTTCAATTGATCGTCATTGTCCAAAACATGTTCCTCCTAACGTTTGCTTCTTTAGAACGGCTCGGACCGGACTACCATCACCGTGTGTAATTGCAAGCGGTAATGCTGATAGAAAATAGCCCCCCGCTTCAACGTGTCGAGCATAAGGTTTTCCAATATATACATGTTGCGTAAATTTAATCTTTTATGCGCGAGCATCGATTTGCTATCAAGCGGATCAACAGACGGCACATCCACACCAATGAGTTTTACTTCTTGCTCAAATAAATAGTCAACCGCCGCTTCGTCTATCGCTGCAATTGAATCCGGAAAACGGTTCGCATCGTTCGGTATTTTTGTTTTAAGTAATACGCGACGGGCTTTAATCGGTCCGCATTGTTGCAACGCTTCTTTTGAGATGGTTGGATAAGCGGATAGATCCACAACTTGTGCGGGTCCGATAAAAGGTTCAATCGGCACATCGCCCATCCTTTGACCTTCTTTTTCTGCATGGTACGGTGCATCTGCATGAGTTCCGCTATGAAGGCTCAGCTGAATTTGCCCGATGGCAACGGATCCGGTGTCGGCGTGAGAGTAAGTTTCTTTATACGTGAATGGAATGTCACCGGGCCAATGAGCGAGTGAGCCCGTGAGCGGTTGGGTAATATCAATCCACTCGCTCATGAGACGACATCCCGCTCTTTACTAAACTGTTCATATGCTTTCGTCGACATAATTTCATAGAGTGCATCCACCACATGATAGATTTCCTCATATGTATTATACAAGGGCACAGGTGCGAGACGGATCCCGTTTGGTGGCCGTAAATCGGGCACGATGCCATTCTTTTTAAGAGCTTTAACGATTCTAGCCGCTTCGTGATGCTCTAAATATACATGCCCTCCACGTTCTTTGTTACCTCGCGGATTGCTGACAGTAAACTGAAACTGTGCAAGGCGGTCGTCAATCAGGTCCATAAAATAAGCCGTCATCCGTAACGAACGCTCACGTAAGGCAGTAATGCCTATCTGCTCGAACATATCTAAACTGGCAATTAATGGCGCAGTGCTCAAAATGTGGGGTGTGCCAATTTGAAATGACCCGGCATCATCGGCAAACGTAGGTTCATGATTCATGTCGAATTGCTTTTCTTTATTCGAACCGAACCATCCGGCAAGGCCTGGGGTTTTCACGTGATGTTTCTCATGAACGAACAGCCCACCTGTACTTCCAGGTCCGGCATTCACATATTTGTAGTTGCACCAAAAAGCAAAGTCCACTTCGCAATCATGAAGTTGGTGGGGAATACTGCCGATGGAATGGCAAAGATCAAATCCAATCGGAATGTTCTTATCATTTGCAGCCCGGGTAATCGCTTCGATATCAAGCACTTGTCCACTCCGGTACAACACTGAAGGCAAAACAATGAGTGCAATGTCGTCACGCATAGCAGCAATGATGTCATCGGTATGTAAGGTCAGGCCATCACGGGATTTAACTTTCACAAGGTGATCGTCAGGGTTTTTATTTTTTTGTTTGAGTTGACTTTCTAGCGCATAAATATCACTCGGGAAGTTCAATTCATCTGCGAGAATCTTCGTTCTGTTCCCTTCAGGTTGATAAAAAGTGGCAACGAGCTGATGAAGATTCGTTGTCGTTGACCCAGTGACAATCACTTCGCCGACGCGTGCACCAATGAGGTTGGCGCTTTTTTCTCCAAGTTGCTCACTTAAGTAAAACCAAGGATGATCGCCTTTCGTCCAGCCATCAATGGCATGTTGTTTCCAACTTTCTAACAGTTCAAGCACTTTTTGTTCCGCGGATGTTGATAAGAGTCCGAGGGAATTTCCGTCAAAATAAATGTGAGAATGGTTTGTGTAAAACTGATCACGAAGTGATGCGACCGTTTCTTGATTGTCCATTTCTTTTGCCTTTTCTAATGTATAACGGTGCAAAACATACGACCTCCTTCATCATCGATTTCTGTACTATCTTCTCATGAACGATGTATCTTTTCCATATTTCTCTCTAAACAATATTTTTTTGAATATTGCATTCATAAACGGTATAGTATAAGTGTAAGCAAATATCTGATAGGGGGCTTGGAGATGTTGCGTTTTTCAAAAGTAGAAATGATCCGTCTTTTGAGTGAGTTATGCGGGATTCCTCGACCTTTCCTGGTGGATATGGAAGACGATGCACTAAAACGATTGTTTCATGAACGTCTGTCAGTACACCAACCATATGCACTCGTACCTTCCCACAAGAAATCATCATAAATGGCAAGCACTCCATAGGGGGTGCTTTTCTTTTGTCTGTAGGCAGCTCCATCAATTAGAATGATAATGTATACTGAAGAAGATAAAACACGGGCATAGCGATGCGGGTGTTTACGCTTGTTTCACGTGACATTACATGCAGTAGAGGATGACGAAATCATGACAAATCGCGGATACGTACAAATCGATTTTCATCATAAAGAGACAGGCCCACTGTTATTCACAAATCCCATACATATCATAACGACAAACCACGTTGACGAAGTCGACCGATGTCTAGATGAGATTGGTTCGTGGACGGAACAAGGATACTTTGCGGCAGGGTTTATTTCATATGAAGCAGACATACGAAGCTTTTCGGTTCATAAGGAGAGTGGCATGCCGCTCGTTTGGTTTGGCATTTTTTCGAAAGCCAAAGCTGTGCCACAATCGAAGAGGCCAAAGCCATATGATGTAGGTCATTGGGAAACGAAAACGACCAAGAGTAAATATATGAAAGATATTGAAACGATTCACGAACATATCCGCCAAGGCGATACGTATCAAGTCAATTATACGATGCAATTGGAAAGTCAATTTCTTGGAGATGCGAAATCGTATTATGAGGATTTGAAAACGAAACAACAAGCCGCATATAGTGCGTATGTGGACATGGGTGATGGGCGTAAAGTTGTGTCGGTCTCCCCTGAACTGTTCTTTTCGAAAACTGACAATGAACTTATGACAAAGCCGATGAAAGGAACGATTCGTAGAGGGGAAACGTCTTCAGAGGATGAACAACTAAAAAAAACGCTCGTACACTCTGAGAAAGATCGTGCGGAAAATGTGATGATCGTCGATCTTCTTCGAAACGATCTCGGTCGCATTGCGAAGTTAGGTTCAGTTCATGTGAATGATTTGTTCCATATTGAACAATACCCGACCGTTTGGCAAATGACGTCTGTTGTGGCGTGCACGATGAGACCTAAAGTGAAATTTCGAGAACTTGTTCGTACCCTCTTCCCTTGCGTTCGATCACCGGAGCGCCAAAGCAAGAGACGATGAAAATCATTCAAGACCTAGAGGCCGACCCCCGAGGGGTGTATTGTGGATCGATCGGCTACGTTACACCAACTGGGGATGCGCTATTTAATGTAGGCATTCGTACCGCATCAATCATGAATGAATCCATTCGCTACGGTGCAGGGGGTGGGGTAACGATCGATTCAACGGCGGAGGGGGAGTATGCGGAGGCTTTGCTTAAAACGAACGTTGTGGAGCAAGTGAAATCGAACTTCTCACTGCTTGAAAGCATGTTGTTAAAAGAAGGTCGGTATGCTCGTTTGAACGAACATCTCGAGCGGCTTGCCGAGTCTCAAATGACATTTTTACGGTCGCTTGACGAAGACAATATAAAAATGGCGCTGTTGGAATACGCAGAATCGCTCGATCACTCAACGACCTACAAAGTCCGGTTAGTTGTTGGACCGACCGGTGAATGGTCGATATCTCATCACCGGATTGAACACTCGGGCATACGGACAGTCGAACGTGTCGGCTGGGGAACCCGACCTGTCCACCGCGGTGACCTGTTTTTACGCCATAAAACGACGTTGCGCAGCGTGTATGAAGAGAGACGTCTTCCAAATGTGTTTGATGTGCTTTTATACAATGATGAAAATGAAGTGACCGAATTTACAATCGGCAATGTCGTTGCCAAAGTGAATGGGAAATACGTCACACCTCCGTTGGAATCGGGGTGTTTGCCTGGTGTTTTCCGTCGACATTTATTACAACAAGGGACGATTGAAGAACAAGTGCTGACCGTGGATGACGTTTCGTTCGCCGATGAGTTATGGCTTATTAATAGTGTACGTGAATGGGTGAAGGTGCGGTTATCTTAAAGTGATGCAAACGAATGTTCGTGCGTGTTATACTGACGGTATGGAATGAAAGGGGGAGATCAAATGCTTTTTGAAAAACCGAACCTTGAGCAACTGATTGCTCAGTTAAAAGAAGACGAGCATGTGGTGCATTGGCACACGATCCCACCTCAAGAAGCAAGGCATGCCCCTTTGCCTAATTTGGACGAGCGGATCATTAAAGCTATGGAACGTAAAGGTATTGAATCCTTATACACACATCAACGTGATGCAATCGATGCGACAACGGCAGGATCAAATATTGTAACCGTCACTCCAACAGCATCTGGCAAAACGCTCTGCTACAATTTACCAGTACTTCAATCCATTGCTCAAGACCCTGAATTGAGAGCGCTCTACTTATTTCCGACGAAGGCTCTCGCACAAGATCAAAAAAGTGAACTCGCAGAATGGATTGAGGACTCGGGTATGGATGTGAACAGCTATACGTATGACGGTGATACTGCACCTGCAATCAGACAAAAGATCCGACAAGCTGGACATGTGGTCATGACAACCCAGATATGTTGCACACGTCCATTTTGCCTCATCATACGAAGTGGGTATCTCTGTTTGAAAAGCTAAAGTACATCGTGATTGATGAACTTCACATGTATCGTGGAGTGTTTGGTAGTCATGTAGCGAATGTCATCCGACGTCTCGTACGACTGGCCCAATACTACGGCAGTCGCCCGCAATTTATTTGCACGTCTGCAACAATAAAAAATCCGAAAGAACTTGCGGAGCGACTCACTGAACAATCATTCTCGTTGATTAACAACAACGGAGCACCCACAGGGAAAAAACACATCGCTTTTTACAACCCGCCTGTCGTAAACAAAGCATTAAACATTCGTCAGAGTGCTTCTAAAAAGGTGCGGCAGTTGGCAAGAAGAACGCTCGAAGCAAGGGCGCAACTCATTGTGTTTGCCAAAAGCCGTGTTCGAGTAGAAGTCATCTATAGCGACCTTCAATCGATGATGCAAAAAGAGTGGGGGCCGGCTTCGATTCGGGCGTATCGCGGTGGCTATTTGCCAAGTGAGCGTAGAGCAATTGAACGAGGATTAAGAAATGGAGAAGTGCGCGGGTGGTGAGTACAAATGCATTGGAGCTAGGCATGGATATCGGGCAACTCCAAGTGTGTATACTCACAGGGTATCCTGGCTCTGTGTCTAGTCTATGGCAACAGGCCGGACGTGCAGGAAGACGCCAAGATGAGTCGCTTGTTATTGTGGTGGCTGGCTCCACACCGATCGATCAGTACGTGATGAATCATCCAGCGTACGTGCTTGATTCTCCGGCAGAGGAAGCGCGAATTGAACCGAACAACGTACTCATTTTGATGGATCATGCGAAATGTGCAGCATACGAGCTGCCATTCCATGTTGACGATGAGTACGGAGGCGTGCCAATTAATGACATTATGGACTATTTAAAAGATCAGCAAATTGTTCATTTGCGAAGAGATAAATGGTACTGGATGAGTCAAGCGTTTCCCGCCCACAATATAAGTCTTCGATCTGCTTCTCAAGAGAACATTGTGATCATTGATCAATCTGAGCAAGGTAAAACAGCGGTCATCGGGGAAATGGATCGTTTTAGTGCGATGACGCTCTTGCATGAAGAAGCGATTTACCTACACCAAGGTGAACAATTTCAAGTCGAGGAATTGGATTGGGAAGAGAAGAAGGCTTATGTGAAACACGTGGACGTCGAGTATTTCACAGATGCGAACCTTAATGTCAAGCTGTTTGTGATTGAAGAAGACGAAGCGGTTGCCCGCGCCCACTATCGCCGATCTTTTGGCGACGTAGCTGTCACGATCATGCCTTCAATATTCAAGAAAATGAAACTATCGACTTACGAAAATATCGGTTCTGGGCCGATTCATCTTCCTCAAGAAGAGTTGCATACGTCTGGCGTTTGGCTAGATTTCGATGAATCCGCACTTCTCCAGTTCGGCAAAAATCGGTTTGAGCATATGCTTGTAGCACTGAGCACGATGCTTCATCATTTGGGAGCGGTTATGACAATGAGTGACCGTAGTGATTTGCACACAGCCGTACAAATTAAAGCCGATCATTCCGAGCTGCCAGCCATCTTCTTATATGACCATTACCCTGGTGGGATTGGACTTTCAGAAAAAGTGTATCAGCGAATGGATGAAATTCTTCACCGCTGCCTTCTGCTGAGTGAACAGTGTCCATGTGCGCATGGGTGTCCGTCTTGTTTAGGTTCAGGCGAACACGAAGGACTCAAGCAAGATGTCAACCGTTGGCTTGCGACACTCATAGAGTAAGGTTGTGGAACAACATGAATTTTAAAAAGAAATTGGCACGTATGAAGCCGCATTTACAGACAGAGACTGTTCAGACGGAAGCTCCGCCAAACCATCAACCGTTAGAAACGAAGCAGTGGCATGATCTGCAGTGTAGCGTAATTGACACCGATCAAGGGACGGTCATTCACCGACAAAACACGTATCCACTCGGAGTAGCCGAAAGGGATACATTATCTTTTTCACATGTGTTTAGCGACTGGTCAAACTTGTCTGTTCACCAGCACCCTCTTAAACCTAAGGATCATACCGAGCCAAGTGATTTGTTGTTTTTAGATACCGAAACGACAGGTCTTAGCCACGGTGCAGGCAATATGATTTTTATGATTGGTACAGGTAGAATTGTGGGTAACCAAATGGTTATTGACCAATATTTGTTGCCAGGTCCAGAGAACGAAGTCGCTTTTTATGATTACTTTTTAAAACAAGTTCACCATCTGGATGCCTTAGTAACATATAACGGCAAAGCATTTGATTGGCCACAAGTGAGAATGCGACATACGATGCTTAGACACGAGCTTCCTCGACTTCCTGAGTTTGGTCACTTTGATCTGTTGCACGCAGCGAGGCGACTGTTCAAACATCAATTGCCCTCGTGTCAGCTTAGTGTCGTAGAAGAGGAAATTCTACAAATGGGCAGAGAGGAAGATACACCGGGTTACTTGGCGCCGATGTATTATCAAGATATTTACAAACAGCGGACCCGACCCACCTTATTGGTGTGTTTGAACATAATGAACAAGACATCAAGTCGTTGTTCACGCTGTACCTCGAGTTGTCAGACCGGGTGCTAGGCGGTGGAAAAACATTAGATGAGGCATTTGAAATCGCTCGGTGGTGGAAACAGCAAGGAGAGTGGCGCTTAGCGCTACACCAATTCACCTCTCTTGTAGATAAAGGTTATGGGAATGAGGCCGTCGTCGAACGTGCGCGCTTGCTACGAAAACATGTCAATGAGGAAGAGAGTATCAAGCTCTACGAACAGTTGTATACCGCTGACTCTATCCAGAAAATCGAAGCAGCCCGTGTACTTTCCATGTGGTATGAACACAAAAAGAAACAGTACGACGATGCGCTTCGTGTTGCATACCAAGGCCTTCTTTGGTGTGAGCATGAGCCAGCTAAAGAAAAAGCAGCGTGGGAGCATCGGATTCGTCGTTTAAAAGGGAAATGTTCACAGATATACCCACTTGGATAATGGGTGTCATCTCTGTAGAATTTCATGCCGGCAGGGGGGGCGCTAGATAAGTTGAACGAAAGAATTTCACTGAATCCGATAACCGAGATCGACCTTTACGGGCGAACGCCTACCGATCGTCTGTTGAAGTAAATCTCACTCCGATGTCGATCGGTGTTTGTTATTGCAAGGGTTGTGGCCAACACTGAAGACGTTTACTGAATGGTAAAAAGACGTGACCAATGGTCACCACCTGGCACTTATGTGACAATCCAGCCTTTAAACCGTACACCTTCGACCCTCAACGGTCACATAGATCCCGATTTGTGACCGTCGATTCCTTTTATGCGCGCATCCACGTTTAAAATGATGTTTTTCTTTCTCAATTGTCACGTATATGAATATATGGGTATTAGGACTTCTTTCCACACACCGAAGTGCCGAGGTAATGTCGCCTTGTGCTCTGAAGTATAAAGAAAACACGGTGGTCGATCTTTGATCACCGATGTTGCCCCTGTGCTCTGGAGTAAAAGCATCCGCCTGCAGTGGAAAACAACAACAAACTTCGCAAGTAGGAAAATGTTACGTTTATTCTATATAGATCCGTTGAGGCCACGTTTAGCACTCTGGAGCGTTCAAGCCAGTTTGCTTCTTAAGCGGTTCCGGTTTACGTTTGCAGGCGGGAAATATTGCCAAGCGATTATTTCCCGGGCAAGCGCACGGTAACCTAAAAACGAACAAGAATCGTTCAGTTTCTCCATGCGGGCTTGTTAGTTCTTGTCGATTGCTGCATAGATTTATACCCATTCCCTTGAAAATAGGTGCTTGCACGATAACGCTTGCTCAATCTTTTTCATATAGTAACACTAAGCTTACAGAAAAGGAGGAAGATTCATGAGCAGACATTGTGGTAAAGGCAACTTTGGCGGTTATGGAAATTGGAATGGCAATGGGAATGGGTGCAACAACCAACCCATCGTATTACCAGCTGTAGTTCACCCAACGAAGTGTGACACATCATTTAGCAACCAAGAGTATATTATTCCGGAGGTGCACCCATCGCACCATACGCACGTTCATAAAGATGTGTATAAGCATGTTCACAGCCATCCTCACACGAATGAGAACTTATATGAGTGTGAAACAGAGCAGTACGATTGTGGACCTGGTAATGGAATGGTTGGCGGACAAATGATGAACGGGAATGGCCATATGGGTGGTCATCACCATAAAGGAAAAGGCTGCGGCCATCGCCCTTGGTAAGTAAGGACAACCATATAGGCAAAAACACCGGTATAGAGCATTTACCGGTGTTTTTCTTTTTAGGTATTACGGGGGATTTACGATGTAATAAATTGACTTTTCATCGGTATTCTGAAAAAATAAATGGATAGAAGATGCAAGAGATTAAATGCGTGGGGTGAGGATCATGCCGGCCAATGCACAATTAGATGCAAAGAAAATTTTGGATAAAGACTTTAAGACGAGCATGAAAGGGTACAACAAAGAAGAAGTGGACCAGTTTTTGGATCATATTATCCAAGACTATGAGCTATTTCAGGAACATATTATTAAGCTTGAAAAAGAAGTGGATCAACTTCGTAAAATGCAGTCATCTACAACAGTACAACGCAGTCAACGCAATGCACCTGCTCAAACAGAACGAACGCAAGCAGCGGAACCGTCAGTAAACAATGCTTCAGGTACAACAAACTATGATATTTTGAAACGGTTATCGAACCTGGAGAAAGAAGTATTTGGAAAGAAACTAAGTGAGTAATGATGAGGTTGTGCACGTATATGTTGATGCTGCTTGTGCTGGGGACCCAGGAAAATGTGGGCTCGGTGTTTTCTTGAAACATCCGAGTGGAGACGTCGAACGGTTTAGTCTACCGAGTCACCTGACGCACATTCATGCAGCAGAGTTTGCGGCGTTAAAGGCAGGGATGGACCTTGCGATTTCACGTGGATATACGCATGCACGGTTTTTTACAGATTCACAACTCGTCGACCAATCTGTTCATGATGGCAAGGTGAAAAACCAAGTGTATAAGCCTTACTTGCATGATATTTTGCTACTGAGCATCGAGTTTCGTTTATTCATTGTCTCCTGGATCTCTAATGCAAGGAATAAAGAGGCAGACCATCTAGCGAAACAAGCTATTCATAAACAACTCGAAACGTAGCATTGCACATTTCTGCCATTCGCGATATAATACAGCTTGCGCATACGCTGGATTGGGCTCAGGCAATCGCTCTGCTTCTTAAAGGAGCAGAGAGGAAAGTCCATGCTCACACAGCCTGAAATGGCTGTAGTGTTCGTGCTTGACGAAACCATAAGTCAAGGCAGTATTATATACTGACGGCGATTGGAACACCTACGTATCCTCTTTGGGTATACGGTCGACCATCTGAAAGTGCCACAGTGACGTAGTCTTCTCGGAAACGAGAAGAGTGGAACGAGGTAAACCCCGCGAGTGAGAAACCCAAAAATATGGTAGGGGCATTTCTGTAACGGAAACGTTAGAAGAAGGCGGCTTGTAGCCGCAGATAGATGATTGCCATCGTCATGTGAGGTGAATAGCCGCAGCACGGCGATACAGAACATGGCTTATCGAGCCCTCCAGCCTCTGAAGGACCCCGTATTCGGGGTTTTTTTACTTTAACCATCCACCCGTGATAATGTAGATGAGAAACTGTTTAAGGAAGAAGGTTCTAGCTATGTCTAAAACTTATACGTATATTGCAACCGCAACGATGGGTTTAGAGAGCATTGTTGCCAAAGAAATTCAAGCGCTCGGTTATGATACAGAAGTTGAAAATGGCAAGGTCATGTTTGAAGGTCCAATTGAAGCCATGATTGAAGCCAACTTATGGTTGCGGACGTCAGATCGTGTGAAGCTTGTGATTGGAAAGTTTCATACCGACACGTTTGACGACTTGTTCGAGCAGACGAAAGCAATGCCTTGGGAAGAGTTTATCCCAGTATATGGAGAATTCCCTGTTGACGGCCGCTCGGTTAAGTCCACGTTGTTTAGTATTTCAGATTGCCAACGAATCGTAAAAAAGGCGATCGTGGAACGGCTGAAACAAACGTACAACCAAGACTGGTTTCAAGAAGAAGGTCCGCAGTTTAAAATTGAAGTGGCTCTTTTAAAGGACGAAGCCACACTTACGATTGATACGTCAGGAGAAGGTCTTCATAAACGAGGTTATCGCTATTTACACAGCATGGCTCCACTAAAAGAAACATTAGCCGCTGCTTTAATTAAGCTAACCAATTGGCGATATGACCAAGTGCTTGTTGATCCGTTTTGTGGCTCAGGCACGATTCCGATTGAAGCTGCACTCATGGCAAAAAACATTGCGCCAGGGCTTTACCGAAATTTCGCATCCGAGCAGTGGTCATGGGTACCAGAGCAAGCGTGGAGTGAGGCACGAGCGAAGGCGAAAGAGAAGATTAATGATCGAGACGTCCATATCTATGGATTTGATAAAGACCCTGAGATGGTTAAACTTAGTGAGAACAATGCGGAGTTGGCTCACGTCCCGGAGATCCGTTTCTCACGATCAGCCGTTGATCAGCTTCCAGCGATTGACGGAAGAGGGGTGCTCGTCATGAACCCGCCTTATGGGACAAGACTAGAAGATGAAAAAGCAGTCCAAAAGATCTACAGTCAATTGGGAACTCGCGTACGGGAAGCGTATGATGACTGGTCTGTATATGTGCTCACGGCAAACGAACAATTTGAATCACTATATGGAGCAGATGCTACGAAAAAAAGAAAGCTTTATAATGGCAACATTAAAACCGACTATTATCAATACTGGGCAAAAAGAAAACGTTAAACGAGGAATAAGTTCCATCCTTTCGGCGTATACTGGTCACATGTTTTTTTGGAAGGGGACATGACTTATATACGCTGATTGTGTTGATTACTCGATATTTTCACGAATTCAACATGCAATGTTGCACGTCGAACAAGCTGTTGTTGAATCACAACTTTCAGAGGATCAAAGAAAAAAACATAGATCAAGCGCTTTTGGCTGCCAACATCCGGTACGACCAAGCGATGAACTATCAGCTTAATAAGAAGAACTGCCGCTACAGCTGAATGCGGCAGTTCTTTGTTTCTGACAACGGTCAAGAAATCATGTAAGGTTACGAGTAAGAACGATTGCACATAGGAGAGAGGATGATTCATGTGAAAATGGAAAACCCTTCAAGAGAAGAGATCGGTCGAATTCTAAAGAATGCAAAACGGATTGCGGTTGTCGGTTTGTCTGATGATCCGTACCGAACGTCCAACAGTGTGTCCCTGGCGATGCAAGACGCTGGGTATGAAATCATTCCAGTCAATCCGATGATTGAGGAAGCATTAGGCGTAAAAGCGGTTGATTCACTCGAAGACATTGATGGACCGATTGATATTGTGAACGTATTTCGACGAAGTGAATTTGTGACTGAGATCGCCAAAGAGGCGGTTCGTGTGAATGCAAAGGTATTTTGGACGCAGCTTGACGTTGTGAGTGAAGAAGGTTATCAAATTACGAAAGATCACGGCATGGACGTCGTAATGGATCGCTGCATCAAAGTGGAGCATAGCATTACCGTATAAAAAACGGAAAGCGCCAACGTTAACGGCGCTTTCGTTTTAAAATTCAATTAAACTAATGGACCTGGATTATCTAAATACTGCAAAATGCCTTCGGCTGCTCGGTAAGAAAGCGCCCCAACTGTTGGAGTTGGGTTGTAACCACTGTTGTGAGGGAACGCTGAAGCACCGACAACAAACAAGTTTTCACAATCCCACATTTGCAAGTAATTGTTCACCGCAGACGTTTCTGGCTCCGCGCCCATAATGACTCCTCCGGTGTTATGGGTTGTTTGATAAGGCATAATGTTGTAGTCGCCAATGTCTGGATTCGAAGCCACTTCATTTGCGCCCATCTCTTGCATAATCTCTTCAAGTCTAGCCGTTTGATGAGCAGCGAGATTGCGGTCTTGTTCCGTAAAGTTATACGTCATGCGCAGAAGCGGGTCTCCGAGCGCATCTGTGTAGGTCGGATCTAAATCTAAATAGTTGTATCGATACGGAAGGCTAGCTCCTTGTGAGCCGAGCGATAACGTGCGATAAAAGTGGTGAGCGGAGCTTGCTTGAATTCACTCCCCCAATTCGGTGTACCTGGAGGCACGGGGTTCGTACTGATCGGACGAATCCCCGTTTGGGTGAGTTGAATCGTTCCGCCGTGAAGGAAATCAAGGTCGGAATGGTCAAAGTTGTCCGCATTATAATCATCAACTTGCCCACCGAGCGCACCTGCACCAGCGTACAAATTAAACTGCTGGTCAAAGAACCCTTGGGCACTGGCCATAATTTGATAGCAGTAATTTTTCCCGATCACACCCGTGTTTGTGTCTGGATCATACGGTTCTCCTATACCTGATTGCAACAGCAAACGCGTATTGTTCATCACATAAGTAGTCAAAATCACAAGATCAGCAGGTTGAAAGAATTCTTCTCCTGTACGAGTATCAACGAAATACACACCGTCCGTCCGCTCTCCGTCATAAGAGACTGAGCGCACATTCGCATGCGTGCGAATCTCAAAATTCCCCGTTTCCACAGCTGTAGGAATAACGGTTATGAGTGGATCGGATTTCGCTTGATAATCACAACCAAATCGCTCACAAAATGAACAGTACATGCATTGGTTAATCGTCTTGCCATCTGGATTCGTATAGGATTCAGAAAGGTTGGCGGAAGCACTCATATATGGGTGGAGCCTAAGTTCTCCGCAGCTTCGTGAAAAAGCCGAATCGATGGTGTTTTTTTCATCGGCGGTGTAGGGAATTCACTCGAGCGTTCAGCGGTCATTTCATTATCTTCACCTGACGTGCCAATCGTATCGTCAAAGTGTGCGAAATGCTCTTCAATTTCCTCATAAGAGATTCCCCAGTCTTGTAAGCTCATGTCTTCTGGAATTCGGTCTTCACCGTAACGGTCAATCGTTTGCGAACGAATTTCAAAATCATAAGGGAAAAACCTTGGGCATTGGCCATTCCAATGAATCCCTGCGCCCCCGAGGTCTGTTCCTAGAAGAAACGAACCCATCTGACGCATTGGAAGTGCTCGCATATCTTGGTCATTTCTAAAACTTAACGTTTCTTTCGAAAGGTCTTGCATCAGTTCATAACGGACCGCGTAGCGCAGTTCATCTTTTTGCATGATGAAATCATTGATTTTGCGCTCGCTACCACGCTCCAATCCAATACATTCAACCCCAGCTTTAGCTAGTTCTGAAGCGATGATGCCTCCAGACCAACCGACGCCAACGACGGCGACTTGTTTTCTTGGCAATTCTGTTGCATAATCGTTCACCTTTCCTTTCAGATCATCACAAGAACAACGCTTGTTTACGTATGATGTGCGTGTAAACTTACAGGTTCCATTTCTACGAACTCTTCAGACTCAATGACGTCAAAGAACGCCATTTGCCCACCTGGATACTGTTTCATTCTCCAACCGTCCATGTTTAAGTTTCCACCGTACACTGGGTCTGAGTAAGCGCCTTCCAATGTAGAGGAGCGAAGCATCGCAAAGAAAGCATCTGAAGTGACGCCAGTCATGTCAACGTCTCCTTGCTCAAAAGCGCCGAGGATCTCGTCTTGGGCTTCTCCTTCTAAATCAAAAAAGGATTCGTCATGCTCACTCTGTGCCATTTCTTGCAGTTTGGATACACCGTACAGGAACACTTCTCTTCTTCGCATGCCTGTTTGTGGGCCTTGAGTAGGCGCGCCTTCAAAGAAAGGCCCTTCCATGTATTCTCGGGAATTAAAGCCATACTCACCTGCCAATTGCTTATCAATGAAATAAGGAATGGCCAATGAAATCGCTCCAGGGCCGATATCGTCCTCTGGAAAAATCCTTTCCACAGCTGCACTTAGCACCCGGAAATCTTCCGCTCGCTTAAAGAACATCCGCGCTTTCGTTAATTGTTCTGCATCTTGGGGATCATCACCGTTATCGGCGGTAGGGGATACAGATTGTCCATCATCCATAAATGTGTTGGTGATGAGGCCACCTAAAAGGCCACCCCCGACGACCCCGCCAACGACAAGACCACTGTTTTTTAAGAAGTCTCTTCGGGTAACGCCATCGGTTTTCGTGTCATTGTTTTGCTCTTCAGCCATTTTAATCACTCCTTTATGTTTGGAAGTCTACACAATTGCCTTTTTACTTTTGCCCAGTTATGGGTAAATTTACTCAAAAAAGTATCATTTCGAACACAAAAGATAAAAAATGCCAAAAAAAAAATCGACCGACTTTCGGACGGAAAAACAGGTGTGATATGAAATAGAGCTTGAAAACATACGTTCTTAGCATGTATTGTATAGAGAGTAGATGAGGCATTGTGGCGCGAATCGCCAGCTGCCAAAACAGTTTTTTATTCATGTTGGATTGGAAAGGGGCCTCATAGATTCGTGAGTCAAGATATGAACAAGACACTTGAATATAATGATGATGCGATCCAAGTACTCGAAGGTTTGGAAGCAGTACGTAAGCGACCGGGAATGTATATCGGTAGCACAGACACACGCGGACTTCATCATCTCGTATATGAAATTGTAGACAATGCCGTTGATGAAGCAATGGCAGGGTATGGAAAGCGTATCGGTGTAACCATCCACTCCGATGATAGCATTACAGTTCACGACGAAGGCAGAGGTATGCCTGTAGGCATGCACCGAACGGGTCGTCCGACCCCGGAAGTATTATGACCGTGCTGCATGCCGGGGGTAAATTCGGACAAGGCGGCTATCAAACAAGTGGGGGACTTCACGGCGTCGGTGCTTCAGTCGTCAATGCGCTCTCCTCATCCCTTACGCTAACGATTCACCGAGATGGCCATTCCTACCGTCAGCAGTTTGTTAACGGTGGCATTCCAAAAACGACGTTAGAGAAGATCGGCAACACGAAGAAAACAGGAACGACGGTGCATTTTAAGCCTGATGACCAAATGTTTCAAACGACGAACTACCAATTTGAATCGTTGTCTGAACGCCTTCGCGAAAGTGCGTTTCTCCTCGGTGGAACTGCGATCTCGTTAAAAGATGAACGCGCAGGCAAAGAAGTGGAAGAAACGTATCAATACGAAACGGGCATTGATGCCTTTGTTGAATATTTAAACGAAGATAAGGACGCGCTTCATCCAGTTGCTTCTTTTTCTGGAAATCACCAAAGCATTGAAATTAACTTTGCGTTTCAGTTTAACGATGCTTACACCGAAAATATATTGTCATTTGTCAATCATGTTCGCACACGCGACGGAGGAACGCATGAATTTGGAATGAAAGCGGCGTTCACTCGTGCTGTGAATGAGCATGCGAGAAAGTTGCAACTTCTTAAGCAAAAGGATAAGAACTTGGATGGGAATGATATCCGCGAGGGCCTTACTGCCGTGCTGTCGATACATATTCCCGAAGCGCTATTGCAGTTTGAAGGCCAAACGAAGAGTAAACTCGGGACGCCGGAAGCAAGAGCGAGCGTCGATCAACTGCTGTCTGAGAAGCTCGTGTATTTCTTTGAAGAAAATCCAAAACTTAGCACGCAGCTCATAAAGAAAGCAATTAAAGCCCAAGAAGTGCGCGAAGCCGCACGGAAAGCGCGAGAAGAAGCTCGTAGTGGGAAGAAAAATAGCCGCAAGGATGCACTTCTCAGTGGCAAACTTACCCCAGCGCAATCAAGAAATCCCGAGAGAAATGAACTGTACCTTGTAGAAGGGGATTCTGCTGGAGGCTCTGCTAAACAAGGGCGGGATCGAAAGTTCCAAGCGTCTTGCCTCTTCGTGGAAAGGTCATTAATACCGAGCGAGCAAAGCTCGATGACATTATGAAAAACGAAGAAATTCGTACGATCATCTACAGCATTGGCGCGGGTGCGGGTACAGACTTTTCATTGGAAGACAGCAATTACGATAAAGTGATTATCATGACCGATGCAGATACAGACGGCGCTCATATTCAAGTATTGTTGCTCACGTTTTTCTATCGGTACATGCGGCCGCTCGTCGAAGCAGGCAAAGTGTTTATTGCTCTGCCGCCGCTTTACAAAGTTGAAAAAGGAACAGGAAAGAAACAAAAGCTCGAATATGCTTGGGACGAGGAAGGACTGAAAAAAGCGATTCAGTCTGTCGGCAAAGGGTATACGATCCAGCGCTACAAAGGTCTTGGAGAAATGAATGCCTCTCAACTATGGGAAACGACGATGGACCAGAAACGCGTACGCTCGTTCGAGTAAGCATTGAAGACATCGCTCGGGCAGATAAGCGTGTGTCCACGCTAATGGGCGACAAAGTAGAACCACGCCGCAAGTGGATTGAATCCCATGTTGCGTTTGGGTTGAATGAGGAAACGAATATCCTCGATAATGAAATGTTAATGTCAGAGGAGGATGACTAAGGTGCATGAAGCGGAAAAGTATTTAGACTTGCCCCTTGAGGAAGTGCTAGGTGATCGGTTTGGAAGATACAGTAAATATATCATTCAAGAACGAGCGCTTCCCGACGCAAGAGATGGACTAAAACCGGTGCAAAGAAGAATTCTTTACGCGATGTTACGGGACAACAACCTCTCTGACAAACCTTTTAGAAAAGCTGCGAAAACCGTCGGGAACGTCATTGGTAACTATCATCCCCACGGGGATTCTTCAGTGTACGAAGCACTGGTGAGAATGAGCCAATCATGGAAGATACGCAATGCACTTGTCTCCATGCACGGAAACAATGGCTCAATTGACGGAGATCCACCTGCTGCAATGCGGTACACCGAGGCGCGGTTGTCGGCTTTAGCAGAAGAGATGCTTCGCGATATTCAAAAAGATACGGTGCAGTACATTCCAAACTTCGATGACACCGAAGAAGAGCCGGTTGTTTTGCCGGGTCATTTCCCGAATTTACTCGTAAACGGTTCAACCGGAATATCATCAGGGTATGCAACAGACATTCCTCCGCACAACCTCGCCGAAGTGATTGACGGTGCGATGCTTGTTTTGGACCAACCGACTGCGACTGTCGACGACTTGATGACTGTCATCAAAGGTCCTGACTTCCCTGGTGGTGGAACCATTCAAGGAACAGCAGGGTTAAAACAAGCATATGAAACAGGTAAAGGCAAAGTTATTCTCCGTGCGAAAGTAGACGTTGAGTCGTTACGTGGCGGGAAAGAGCAACTTGTCATTACCGAGATTCCATATGAAATTGTTAAGGCGAGCTCGTCAAGCGTATGGATGAAATTCGGTTTGACAAAAAAATCGATGGCATTGCTGAAGTTCGTGACGATACGGATCGAACAGGACTTCGAATTGTTGTGGAGCTGAAAAAGGAAGCCGATGCAAAAAGCATTTTGCATTACTTATACAAGCATACTGATTTGCAAGTGAACTATAATTTCAACATGGTAGCCATATCAGAAAAAACGCCTAAGTTGATGGGCTTAAAAGCGCTTCTCGTATCTTTTTTGGATCATCAAAAACAAGTCGTGTTAAATCGTAGCCAGCACGATCTTAATCAAGCACAAAACCGTGCGCATATCGTTGAAGGGTTGATTAAGGCAATTAGTGTATTGGATGAACTGATTGCACTTATTCGCCAGTCTAAAGACAAACGCGATGCAAAAGAGAACATTATGGAGCGCTTTGGGTTTAGCGAACCACAATCAGAAGCGATTGTGAACTTGCAACTGTACCGCTTGACGAACACGGATATTCAAACGTTACAAGAGGAAGCAGCAAAACTACAGGAGACAATTGAACAACTCCGACAAATCATAGAGAATCCGAAGAAGCTCATCCAGACAATCAAGAAAGAATTGAAACAAATTCAAAAGACCTTTAAAGATGAGCGACGAACCATTGTGCAAGCTGCAGTTGAAGAGTTAAAGATTGATATGCAAACGATGATTCCACAAGAAGACGTCATTGTTACGGTCAGTCGTGAAGGGTATATAAAACGAACAAGTGTGCGATCTTTCACTGCATCCAACGGCGAACGGCCCGGATGAAAGATACTGATGACTTGCAGTTTTTTAAAGAGATGAACACGACGGAAACGTTGCTCATCTTTACGGAAAAAGGACAATACATGTATATCCCTGTGCATCAAATTCCAGACATTCGGTGGAAAGATACCGGTCAGCATATCGCAAACCTTGCCAATGTGGCCGCTGACGATCGAATTGTTCGGGCGATGCCGATTTCCGAGTTTAAAGACGATCACTATTTATTGTTTTTCACAAAAAATGGGATGGCAAAGCGGTCCCTACTAAGTGAGTATCAGTCTCAGCGATTTGCTCGAGCACTCATTGCGATTAAGCTAAAAGGTGATGATCGAGTCGTTCATGTCTCGCAAACCGATGGCACGCATGAGGTAATGATGTTTACGCAAAAAGGTTATGGACTCAGATATAAGGAATCAGATGTAAATGTTGTCGGCCAGCGTGCTTCAGGTGTAAAAGGAATGTCCCTTAAAGAAGATGATTGTGTCGTTTCTGCATTCACATTTCTTGAGCAATCGCTTCGTCACGTACTACTCATGACGCAACGCGGGGCGGTAAAGCGAATGAAAGTGAGTGAATTCCCAGTTGCAAACCGAGCCAAACGGGGTCTCACGATGTTAAGAGAATTGAAGAAAAGCCCACACACGACGGTAGGTGTGTATCCGAATACAGATGAGCTTCACGAAGTGATGGTATTTACCGACAAGAACGACATGTTGAAGATTGCCGACTTACCAACTAAAGATTATGACCGCTATCAGACAGGTTCTTATTTGGTGGATACAGAAGCAAATGGAGAAGTCGTCGACGTTTGGCCATATATTCATCATGAACTGACGAAAGAAGAATAATATAGAACGGAGAACAATTATGAAAGCCGGTACGCATCTCGTCGGGGCGCTGGCCCTTGCCGCAGCGTATGATACATTTGCTCCAGACAACTGGGCCACTGCAGCAACAGGTGTCGAATTGGCTGTTTACGGCGGAGCAGCTCTCTTTGGAGGGCTGCTCCCTGATATTTGTCAGCCGAATTCAAAAGCAGGCAGTCGAGTGTCGTTGCTATCAACAACCATCCGGCGCCTGTTCGGACATCGAACCTTTACACACAGTCTTATTTTTTTACTTATCATTGGGGTTGTTGTTGGCTTAATCCCAGGTCAATTCGGCCTCATGCTGCAAGTCGGAATCATGCTCGGGATGATTAGTCATTTTTTATTGGATATGCTTACATCCCGCGGGATTCAACTTTTCTATCCAATCAACCAGACCGTCCGCTTTCCTTTTCATACAAGAACGGGATCATTGCTAGGAGAGGGAAGTGTGTGGGTTGTGTGCGTTCTTTGGGTTAGCTATTATACATTAACGGTTATGGGTGTGATTCACTAGTCACACCCAAATGAGCGTTGTCGAACAATGACAATTGTCATATACTATGTGTATAAGGTCTTATGTAAAAGAGGAGAGCTGATGCAAACATTTTTGAAGTCACTTCTTTGTTTCTTCATCGTGAGTGTATGTTTTTCAACGTTCGGCGCACAAGCATCTACTGATGGGCTGAGCCTAAAGAAACTCACGCCTCCAGAAAAGTCTAATATTTCAATGCTTTCAGACGTTAACCTGCGTGACATTGGGGCTGACGCTGCCATTGTCATTAATGCCGATAACGGTCAACTCGTGTGGCAAAAGAACGCCAGGCAACCGTTGCCTCCTGCGAGCATGTCTAAAATGATGAGTATGTACCTTGTGTTGGAAGCAGTTACTCATGGAGAAGTCGATCCCGATGAATTTGTAACGATTAGTGAGACGGCAGCCGAAACCGGGGGAAGTACGATGTACCTTCAAGATGGTTCAGAATGGCAAGTTCAAGATTTGTTTTCGGCGATGGCACTCGCTTCTGCAAACGATGCGACAGTGCACTTGCTGAGCATTTGGCTGGTTCGGAAGAAGCGTTTGTTGATCGGATGAATGCTAAAGCAGAGGAATTAGCTTGTCGACACACGCCAATTTCGTGAATAGTCACGGTCTTCCACTCGATGGTCGGGGTACTGAGTCAACACTTACAGCAGAAGATACAGCATTGCTAGGTTTTTATTTGTTGCAACATTTCCCGGAAGTGGTTGAATTGACGAAACAGCCCTTTTTTTCTCTTTCTTTTACGAATGAACGATTTATTAATACCAATCAACTACTTGAACGTGAAGATGATTGGAACGAAAATGGAGAATGGCCAGACGACTCATTTCTCATGGAAGTTGGCATGCCAGGAATGGATGGCTTGAAAACAGGTTATACGAGAGCGGCAGGATATGCGTTTATTGGTACCGCAGAGCGTGAAGGGACGCGACTGATTTCTGTTGTGATGCGTACGAGTAGTTCTAGCGAACGTTTCAAACAAACCGAGCAACTGCTGGAAGCAGGTTTCTCCCACTATGGAAACGGAAGTTTGCTTACTTCAACAAACGATTGAGGGGTGCGGTATGGAAATAAAATCACTGATTAGCGCATTTGGTCTTAATGAAACGCATTCGCGCGAGAGTCTGTACGCATATGCGCCGGTATATCGAGTCGGCGAATACGTGATTAAGAAAACCCAAAGCCCATTAACCAACGCAAAACGGCTCATGCAATTTACGACGTCACTTAAAGAAGCAGGTGTGAGAATTGTAACACCTGCCCTACTTTCGTCACCAAACCCCATTCAGGTTGGTGACGATTGCTTTGTTGTGTACCCTTTCATAAAGGGGGATGCATATACTGGCACACGAAAGCAAATTCGAGAAGCCGGAAAGCTACTCGGACAAATCCATCAACAATCCGAAGGTCAAAATATGTGGAAACTTCCGGTATACGATGTGTTTGATTTTTATCACCATGAGGTAAAAGAAAGTATGGCAAAAATTCGTGAGCATGCCATTCGTGCACAGTCTCTGATCCCTCTTGACCAACTCGAGCAAACGTTTGCGGCCGCGGTCGATGCTCAAGACGAGCTCGGCAATGCACCGCTCAAATACGTGTTAACCCCACATGATTATAAAGCGAACAACCTACTCTATACCGATTCATCACCGGTACTCATTGACCCTGATAATGCCGGTTACGTACCTGCTATCTTTGATCTGGCGTTGGTGTTATTATTATTCCATAATGAAATGGCTTCTGCCCTCATCGTGCATTTACTCCGGATGAATGGGCGTCGTTTATGGAAGGGTACAATGAATACTACGAAGTAGGCGCATCAGACCTTCCTGGTGGCATCAAGCAGTTAAACACGTATTTCTTGACGAAGTGATGTGGTTAATGGCAGAAGTGGAAGAGGATTGGGCGCGTCAAGAGCAAGTGAGCAGATTTGAAAGTGCAGTCAGTATCGTCCAAAATATTGACCAGTTTCGAATCGACGGGAGAAAAGAGGAATAAGAATGAAGAAAAAAGGCTGGCTAGCTGGTGGAGTTGCAGCCGCCGCAGGTTTGATTGGAGCGGGTACATATTTTTACTCTGTCGCGATCAAACGAGCGCCGAAAGATTTCTTGGAAGGTAGTGCAGATTTGCAAGATGACTTTTTTGAGCATCAGGATGTAACGGACGATTGGTTGCGGGATTACGATGCTGTTGAAGTGAATGTTCAATCCACGGACGGTTTTCGTCTTCATGGGTTTTATATTAATGGTGACATTACGCTAGGAAAAACCGTCATTATCGCCCACGGCTATGCAGGACAAGCTCAAGATATGAAAGATTGGGCTCAGATGTATGTAAAAAAAGGATACAACGTGCTGCTCCCTGACGCCCGTGGTCACGGGAAGAGTGAAGGGAATTACATCGGTTTTGGCTATCATGAACGTGAAGATTACGTCTCTTGGGTCAATTGGATTGGAAGACGGCGACCGAACGACAGTATTATTTTGCACGGTGTGTCAATGGGCGGTGCGACAGTGCTCATGACGAGTGGTGAAAAAACGCTATCCGAGCAAGTAAAAGCCGTCATTTCCGATTGCTCATTCTCTTCCTTAAGCCTTTGCTTGCCTACCAACTGCAACGAATGTATAAACTGCCCCGATACCCACTCGTTCCTTTAACGAGTGCGATTACGAAAATGCGTGCAGGCTATTCATTTAAAGATGCGTCCCCGGTAGATTTTGTTCAACGTTCTTCACTGCCAACGCTATTCATTCACGGAGGCGACGACTCTTTTGTGCCAACGTCGATGGTGTATGAGTTGTATAAACGAGCAGCCGGTGAAAAAGAACTTTATGTTGTCGAGAGTGCTGAGCACGGGAATTCCTATCATACCGATCCACAAGAATATGAGGATCGCGTTTTTTCATGGATCTCACAACACAGTTAACGATCGTACCGAGCCATTACATGCCGAGTAGCGCACGTAGTTGCTCGGTTTCCTTTTCAGTAAAGCTAAAATGAGCATCATTGTTTTCGGTATACTGGAAGCTTGCAACCCCTTGTTCAAAAAGCCAAAGATGGTATTTGGTGCCCTCGAAATCGAGTAAATACGGAGGGTCAACGATGTCAACAACACTCGGTTGACTCTCTTTCTCTCTTTCAACGATCAACCTTGGATGGATTGAACGGTGTCGGTGTCACGAAATGTCACGATGGGCTCGCCGACCTCTCTGAAGCTAACCATTTCATATAAGGCGACCGAATCGATATGGGCAGTAGCTAGTGTCGATTCATAATCATCTGAATACGGATCACTCGTATCGTTACACGCTGCGCATAAGGTTATGAGCAAAAGAACCAATAGCCTTTTCCAACTCATTGCAATACCCCCTTTTTCGATTAGACGGTGAACGGTCTTTCATTGTTACATCGTTTGATTTTCACGATCTCGACGCGCAACCGCCCGTTGTTTAATAAATAAAACGAGTGACAACAACACGAGAGCTGTACCGACGACGAAGTAGACAAAATGGACGCCAAACAGTTCAGCCTTTACGCCACCGAGCAATAAGCCAAAAATCGATGCACCGCTCGTTACGCTTGAAATCGCACCGAAAATGCGACCCGTACTTTGAACAGGAATCGTTTTTTGCACGTAGATTTGAAACGACACAAGCACACAACCAAAAGCTCCTCCACCAAACAAAAAGCAAATGGGAATCAATACCATCATTAATTCCTCAGGTAGTACACTTACGACTAAGATGAATAAAAAGGAACATCCTAATACGCTTGTAGCAACGCGTTGATATTTTTCAAAATGGACAAGTGTTTTTTTGCTCAAGTAAAACGCTGCAATGAGTGTTCCGAACCCACTTGCCGCTATCGCCATTCCTAACGTTTGCTCAGCGGATTGCATCGTTTGAGTGAGAAAGATCACGAGTTGAGAGTCGACGAGTTGTAAGAAAAACATGCACGTTGCAAGTACCATTAAGCCGGTGTAAATAGAGGTATGAGCACGGATTTCTCGGAATCCTTGGCTGAATGAAACCGCGGGTTTTTCTTCTGTTTGCTCAATCGGCACACTCTTATTTAAAAATAAGAGTGTGAGCACAGATAGAACGTAACTTCCACTAATAAATAAAAACAAAGACTGGGTAGAGAATAGTGCGAGCAGGAAGCCGGAAAGCGAAGGGCCGAGTACTTTGCTAGCATTGTCGATCATTCCGCTAATCGCAACGCCTTGTTGCAATTGGTCGTCACTTAGTATTTCTTTAAGCTTTCCGTTTTTTGCAGGAATAAAAAGACTGGAGAACGTACTAAGCAAGCCCATGATAATCATCAATTGCCACATGCTAAAAACGGCAAATGGAACGCATAAGACGACCACTGATCGGCCGATATTCGAGAAGATAATGACTCGTTTCCGGTCAAACCGATCACTCAGACTTCCAGCAATCGGAGAAATAAGAAGTTGAGGTAAGATGAACGCAAGCATTAAAAGCGACATTTCAATAGAACTCGCATTCAGATGAACGCCTGCAATCGTGAGGGCGGAGAGGAGAAACATCCAATCTGCAAACGAAGAAAATGTTTGCGATACAATCATCAGTCCATACGGTTTGTTACGCCAAACGGTTTCTGTCACGATAAACGCTCCTTAACGGTTGCTTTCTTTAGACAACGTAACAAGCGAAGTCATTGACGAAAAAAATCAAAAACTTGTAAGCCTTTCTAGATTCTACAGTGACTCGAGTATGATACATTGTGAATACATCTAGAAACAGGAGGATTTTTCTCATGAGTGAAGAAAAAGAAAAGAACAAGAAGATTGCCGCTAGAATTGGGATTGGCTTTTTGATCGGCATGGTCGTTGGGTTGGTCATTAACAATCTCGCAGTCGGCATCGGCTTAGGACTATTATTTGGTGTTGGATCTGTCGCATTTAAAAAACCAACGTAAAGGAGCGAACAAAACATGGTTACGTGGGAATCATTTAAAGAGTTGCCGACGACAGCGATCTCTGATGGATTGTCAGGTTCCAATCATATGAATCAAGGAATTTTTCCGCTAACCGCGTCGTGGCACACAGCGGACCAGCGTTTACTGTCAGCATTCCAGGTGGTGAAAATGTGAGTGTGCTCGAGGCGATTGGAGCTGCGTCACCTGGTGATGTGCTTGTTATTGACGGTAAAGGAGAACGAAATGCTGCGATTGCCGGGGACTTCATCATCGGGCTCGCAAAAACGAAGAAACTTAGTGGAATTGTTGTAAATGGCGTTATCCGGGATCTCTCAGATATACAAGCGCTTGATTTTCCGGTCTTTTGCTAGGTACTACGCCTGCAGCAGGGAAAAAGAATGTCAGAGGACAACTGCAAATACCCATCTCTGTTTGCGGGGTTGTTGTTCACCCAGGAGAACTCGTTGTCGCAGACAGAGATGGTGTCGTCGTTGTTCCAAAAACGCAAATGGAAGAAGTCTATCGAGCGGCAATAAACAAATTAGATAAAGATGAGCAACGAGCAAACCATATTGGTGAAGATCCTTTAAAAGTCGACGAATACATTCGGTCTGTTTTGTCAAAACAGTAAGGAAAGAAGAGTATTTTACTCTGAAAAGGTTTTAAAATGAACAGAAGGGGAATGGCACTTTATAACAGTGAATAAAGTAGCGATACAATCCATCTAAATTGTGAGGTGCACATTTCTATGGTGAAAATATCCCATATTAAAAATGTATTAGATGCAATGAAAATTGGACAGTCTCAAGTATACGAGCATGACTATGTAGGAATTGGCCGAGCATTTGATGAGCATCGACTAGCCGACCAAGGGGACGCACAGATCGATTTAGAAACATTTATCGTTTCACATGTACACGCCTTAAGAAATCCACAATCAGAGTAATTGAAACGAATGGAGCGGTAAATGATCCATGAATAAGAAAAGTGTAATCGTCATTGGTGCAGGCGTAGCAGGATTAGCGAGTGCCATTCGCCTCCAGCACGCCGGGTATCAAGTTGACTTATATGAAAAAGAATCAACCCCTGGTGGTAAGATGAACGTCATTAAACAAGATGGCTATCAATTTGACCTCGGGCCAAGCATCGTTATGATGCCTGAATTGTATCGAGAAGTATTCGAACTTGCAGGTAAAGACCTGATGACTACATACCGATGGAGCCGATTGATCCATTGTATTCAGTATTTTTCGGTGAAGAAAAGGATGACCATCACGAAGTGTCTACAGACCTCGTCAAATTAACGGAGACGTTAGAAAATATTAGCGAGGAAGATACGCAAGGATTTTTCACGTACTTGGAAAAGATCTATGAGCGGTTTCTCGTTGCGAAGAATCACTTTATTCAACGCCCATTTCGAAATGCTTCGGATTTTTACACACCGGCGATGATTCGCCAAGGGTTGAAGTTGAAAACATTTGGAAGTGCAGACCGTTTTATTAGTAAGTACATTAAAGATGAGCGGCTCAAACACATGATAAGCTTTCAAACACTGTATATTGGTATTTCGCCTTTTCAAGGGCCGTCTTTATATACGATCATTCCGATGATTGAGATGTTGTACGGAGTATGGTTCATTAAAGGTGGCATGCATACGATGGCTACCTCGATGGAAAGATTGTTTAAAGAACTCGGTGGACGTGTGCACTACAACACGAATGTCGATGAAATTGTCATTCACAATCAGCAAGCAAAAGGCATTCGTGTAAACGGAGAAGTGATAAACAGCGACTTTGTCATGTGCAATGCCGACTTCCCTTACGCAATGAAAACGCTCGTGAAGGACACGGTGGCAAAAGGGAAGTATACCGATAAAAAGATCGACAGTATGAAATATTCATGTTCTTGTTTCATTATGTATCTCGGAATGGACCGAAAATATGACGATGTGAAAAACGTCCATAATTTCGTTTTTAGTGATGATCTAAGAAAAAATTTGGACGATATTTTTAGTGGAGAGCGTTTGGAAGACCCGTCTTTTTATGTGTACATTGGTTCCAAAATGGATGCGGACCTTGCCCCTGAAGGGAAAGATGGGTTATACATCCTCGTCCCCGTTCCTGAGCTTTCCACGTCCAAAGATCAATGGGACGAAGAAACGATTGCCTATTACCGCAATCACGTATTGCAGTCATTAGCAAAAATGGAGCCTTTCAAATCCGTTGAGGATGAGATTGTATCTGAATCGTATATGACGCCGATTGACTTTAGAGACAAGTTTAATGCATACAACGGCGCATGCTTTGGCTTGAGACCAACGCTTACCCAAAGCAATCATTTACGTCCGCAAAGTAAAGCAAAGAACTGCGAGAACTTATATTTTACGGGTAGTAGTACACATCCTGGTGCAGGGGTGCCGATTGTATTGCTTTCCGCAAAGATTGCTACAGAGGAGCTGCTCTTAGATGATAGAGGAACACAGGCAACTTCTTAAGGAGGAATCGGTATGACGAATCTAGCACAACTTGAACGGGACTATACCTATTGTGAATCGATCATTAAAGAGAACTCGAAAAGCTTTTATTTCACATTTAAGCAATTGCCTAAAGAGAAAGCAAAGGCGGTCTTTGCCATCTATACGTTCTGTCGATTTGCAGACGATCGCGCTGACCAACATGCACCGGCGAATAAACGATTACATGAAGTCGATCAACTGGAGCACGATTTAAGCTTGTTCCAAAAAGGGTATGTGATTGATCAACCGATGTGGCGAGCTCTACGAGACGTTTTCCAACGTTACGAAATGGATATTCAGCCGTTTTTCGATCAGATCAAGGGTCAACGCATGGATATTGCATTTGAGCGATTAGAAACGGTTGAGGACGTCGAACAGTACAGCTATTATGTTGCGGGTACAGTAGGCTTAATGTTGCTGCCGATTATTGCAAGTGAGACGGATCGCGATTTAACGTCTCAAGCAATCAGCCTCGGTATCGGTATGCAGTTTACGAATATTCTTCGGGATATAGGCGAGGATTATCGTGAGATGTCGCGCGTCTATTTACCTGTACAAGAAATGAATCGATTTGCCTACACGATCGAGGATTTATCAACATCAACGATCAACGACAACTTTATTATGCTGTGGGAACAAATGGCTGCACGCGCAGAAAGTCGCTACGATGAATTTATGAGCGAGCTTCACCATTTTGATGCTGACAGCCAATTACCTGTCGGCTATGCGTCTACCGTTTACCGTGCCATATTAAATGCGGTGCGAGACAATGACTATCAATGTTTTACGACAAGGAATTATGTACGAAAAGAAGAAATGATTCGACTTACGGGGGAACTATCACTCGAGACGGTTCAGTCCGAATCATGAATGGAGGCAGACGAGCGTGACAACCTCGAAGAAAATCGTCGTAATCGGCGGTGGGCTAGGCGGCATATCAGCCGCAATTTCACTTGCCCAATCAGGATTTGACGTCTCTCTTTACGAGAAGAATGCCCATTTAGGTGGCAAGCTAAATCGCTTGGAACAAGACGGATTCGGTTTTGATCTCGGTCCGTCAATTTTAACGATGCCGCGGATTTTTGAGCGGCTTTTTCATCGTAGCGACAAACGGATGAGTGACTATGTTACGATATCCAGGTTAGATGTGGAGTGGCGCTCATTTTTCCCTGACGGGGTAAAAATCGATCTGCACCAGAATCTACAACAGATGTTTTCCGAACACAATCCGTCGTTAACACCGGAAGATAAGAAAGACTATGAAAAGCTATTAGCTTACTCCAAAAAGTTATACGATGTAACGGAGAAAGGGTATTTTGGTGAAGGAAGTGACAACGTTCGTGATATTCTCAAGCATCACGGAATGAAAGAGACGTTAACGCAATTTGATCTTTTTCATTCGATGTTTGACGGTATTGATAAGCGGATTAAAAACCCACACTTACGGGATATGCTGGCGTACATGATTAAGTATGTTGGATCCTCACCGTACGACGCTCCAGCAATATTGAACATGCTTCTTTACATGCAACACAAAGAAGGCGCATGGTACATACACGGGGGAATGCACAAGTTAGCAGAAGCTCTCGTCCGTTTAGGAAAAGAAGTGGGGGTTAACTTTCATCCATCGACAGAAATCTCACGGTTACATACTCAAGATCATCGGGTTGTAGGCGCTGAGCTCGCAAACGGTGAACAAATTCATGCGGATTATTTCGTTTCCAATATGGAAGTGATCCCTGCGTACAAGCATTTACTGCAAGAGGATGAGCCGTTTGTTGAGAAATTAGAAAAGAAATTCGAGCCTTCTAGTTCGGGTATAGTCATGCACATCGGTGTGAACCGGACGTATCCCGAGCTCGCTCATCATAATTTCTTTTATCCAGACAACCTTAAGGAACAAATGACGCGGATTTTTCACGATAAGCAACTGCCGACAGATCCGACGATTTATCTTGTGAATGTGAACAAAATAGACCCTTCACAAGCACCCGCTGGGTGCGAAAACATTAAGATTCTCCCGCACATCCCACCGATCCAAGACCGCCCGTTTACAAGTGCAGATTATGAAGCATTTCGAGATGTTGTGCTCACAAAGCTGGAGCGCATGGGTTTGAAAGATTTAAGAAAGCACATTATTACGGAAGATTTTTGGACGCCTGAAGATATTGAACGAAATTATTATTCCCATCGAGGCTCAATCTATGGAACGGTCTCTAATAAAAAAATAAACCAAGGATTCAAACACCCGAAACAGAGCAGCAAATATCGAAACCTTTACTTTGTTGGTGGTACGGTAAATCCAGGTAGCGGGATGCCAATGGTTACACTGAGCGGTCAACAAGTTAGTGAACGTATTGTTCAAGCTGAACAGGGGGCAAACGATGATTGAATGGGGGTTGATCGTTAGTTTTGCTTTCGTTTTTATGGCAACTGTAAGTTGTTTGCTCATGCTTTGGCGCATGCCTAAAATTGCAGACGAACCGCATGAAACGTCTGGCGAAGCACAAGTATCCATTATTATCCCAGCTCGAAATGAAGAAAAACGGCTAGGCCCACTACTCGCGTCCATTCAGCCTAAAAGTCGCCCGAACATGGAAGTGCTCGTCATTGACGATGACTCTACCGATCAGACAGCGGAGTTTGCACGTTCATTTGGAGCACGAGTGATTGCCAACACTCAAGTGGAAGACGGTTGGATTGGTAAATCTGCGGCATGTTGGCAAGGAGCAACTGCTGCGAGTGGCGAAATTTTATTGTTCCTGGATGCAGACACGCGCTTTTATAAAAACACGAGCATAGATGAGCTCATCGGTGCTTATCAAACATCGGGCTCTCGCGGCATTCTCTCCGTACAACCGTTTCATACGGTTACAAAGCCATATGAAAACCTATCGTTTATTTTTAATATGATCGTAATGGCGGGGATGAATGTATTTACCCCGTGGTCGTTTAAAGGAGCGGGCTCGTTCGGGCCATGTATCGTGACGAACCGTACAGACTATTTCGCTTCGGGGGGACATAAGAAGATTAGCGGGGCAGTGATGGATGATTTGGCACTCGGTGAGGCTTACCAGCACGTTGATTTGCCCGTCGACTGTTTCAGTGGCAAAGGATTGATTCATTTTCAAATGTATCCTGAAGGGTTGCGTCCACTCATTGAAGGATGGACTAAGAATTTCGCCACCGCATCACAATCGACGCACCCCCTCGTCACAACATTAATCAGCATTTGGATTAGCGGTGGGTTTTTAGCTTTGCCTGCACTCGTCCTTTCGCTCGTCGTTGGGAATGGCGCTTTTGTCGCAACGAGTGTACTGTTATTCGCACTGTTTACGTTGCAACTGTATGCGGTCGGTCGACAGGTTGGAAGCTTTCACTGGTGGGTATATCCATTGCATTTTATCTTCTTTGTTTTCTTTACCCTACTCTTTATGCGGTCGGTCTATTATACAAAAGTGAAGCAAACGGTCACTTGGCGCGGTCGAAAAATCCGAGTGTAGGGGGATCTTTATGCCACTTGTAGAACTTTCATTCGTTTGGCTTCTCGTCGTAAATATTGTGGCTTGGGGTTTCTTTCATATCGCCGTTTCTTACGCAATGCTAAAAGTTCCAGATCATTTTTTTCAAAAGAACATCCGCTTATTACGTATCCGAAATTGGGAGCGAGAAGGGGAGGTTTGGCAAACTCTCACACGTGTAAAAAAGTGGAAACATATCGTCCCTGACGGTGCAAAAATGTTTGAGGGTGGTTTTGAAAAGAGGGAATTGCAGGACCGTAGTATTGGTTATTTTGACAACTTTATCACGGAGTCAAAACGTGCGGAAGTTACTCATTGGTTAAGCATTGTTCCTGCCGCTTTATTCTTTTTATGGAACCCATTATGGCAGCTTGGCTCATGGTCGTTTATGCACTCGTGATCAACGTACCGATCATTATATTGCAACGCTTCAACCGCGGACGGCTTTCACGGGTCGTGAGAATGAAAAAACGAAAACGAACAAAAGAGGAGACTTACGAACATGAACAACTTAGGTAGCACACTACTCGACCAAGCCCCGTTTAAGAACAGTCACTTGCAAAGCCGAATTGCAATGGCTCCGATGACAAGAATGTTTTCACCAGAAGGCATACCAGGTGAAGATGTGGCTAGTTATTACGCAAAACGCGCGACCAACGGTGTCGGCTTAATCATTACTGAAGGAACAGCGATCAATCATCCGGCGGCGGTCATGTCCGATCAAATCCCACGCTTTCATGGTGATGACGCCCTCCAAGGATGGAACGAGTTGTTTTTGAAGTTCACCGAGCCGGTGGAAAAATTATTCCACAACTCTGGCACGTCGGGGCAGCGAGAAAAGCGGGCAGTTTGCCGAATCCCGAAGCGGCTCCAGTAAGCCTTCTGGCTACAGCTTAAAAGGGGAACCGGTAGAAGGGATCCATGAGTTAACAGCATCCGAAATTGAAGATTTAGTGAAGCAATATGCTAATGCGGCCAAAGATGCAAAAGACATCGGTTTCGATGGGATTGAACTTCACGGAGCACACGGATACCTGATTGATCAGTTTTTCTGGTCCCGTACGAATCACCGTACCGATCGGTATGGAGGAACCCTTGAAAAACGAATGACGTTTGCCATCGATATTGTGCGTGCTTGTAGAGCAGCTGTAGGCCCGGAATTCCCAATCGTGTTTCGCTTTTCTCAATGGAAAGGCGCTGATTACGAAGCAAAAATTGCTCGAAATTCCCAGGAGTTATCTACGTTTTTGAAGCCACTCGTTGAAGCTGGCGTTGATATTTTTCATTGCTCGACTCGTCGGATTTGGGAAGCGGAGTTCCCGGAGGAAGACAGTGAGCGGAACTTAGCTGCCTGGACAAAGCATTTGACAGGGAAACCGGTGATTGCTGTCGGTTCCATTGGTATTGATCGCGCATATCGAAGCGAAGAAGTCCATGAGCCGTCCATCATCGACAACATCCATTGGACAGAAGAGCAGATCAGACAAGGGCACTTCGATTATGTTGCCATCGGCCGCTCCTTACTTGCTGATGCAGCGTGGCCAACAAAATTAAAAGAAGGGCAACTAGATCAAGTTATTCCTTATTCAAAAGAGCGCGAAAACGACCTCATCTAAAAGGTTTACCGGATTGCCATTTGCGGTATAGAAGTAGAAGAGAGACAAGCTAACAGGAGGGAGAAGCACCATGAACAAGTACACAACAACGAAGCGTAGCAACCAACCGATTGCGCTTGTGGAAAATGTAGGAAACGATAGTGAAGAGAAGGTATTAAAACAGCTGGAACAGATGCATGAGCAGCTTTTGCTATTGCCGTGGAAATCACATCGTGCGCAAAAGGCAAATGATCAAACGTACACACTTGAACTATTTGAAAAAGAAAATCAAACGGGTCATCTCGTTTATCGTGTAGAAGTCAAGCAACAAACGAATGATGCGGAAGTTCCATTGCCGGTGGCCGCGGGGTTGACGTATTTCGACAATGGCCAGCCAAATTCCGCTAATTAAAGATCTAAGTGTTTTTATTTGATCATTGTACTAGGTCTATGCTAAGGTTAATATGTGCTTCAAATATTGGTAAGCGCTAGACCACCTTTTGTTTGACCCTACCAAGTAAACCGTCCAGCCTAGGGCGGTTTTTTCTTATTTTACCTAGTAAGCAAATCGAAGTGGGTAGCAAAATTCATAATTTCACATACCATAGATGAAATTAATCGTTTATTCTTACTATTTTAAAGGGAAGAGTAACTTAAAGCATTCCATGTGGAGAAGGAGTGAAAAGGTCATGCTTTTACGATTGATTTTTAGTGCCCTTGGTGGCGTTATTTTAATACTTGTTGTATACACTTTACTTGATTTGCTGTCATTGAACTTTGAAACTGCTCAAACAATTTTACTAGGATTTATCGTAGGCTGGTTACTTCTTATTTATGTCGAATTGCACAAAATCTCTACATCAATGAACAAACAGTAAACATTGGAGTTGAAGGAATGAACATTTCATACAGTAAAAGCAAAACGTTACCCCGTGCAGACGTGCTCGCTCTTTATAAAGATGCAGGCTGGACGGAATATACGAAAGATATATCCACTCTAATGGCTGGAATCGAACAATCATTAGCGATCGTTTCAGCATGGCACGAAAACCGATTAATCGGTTTTGTACGAATCGTAGGTGATGGAGAAACGATCGTTTATATCCAAGATCTTCTCGTATTACAAGCGTACCAGCATTCAGGAATAGGGTCATCACTGCTAACTAAAGTGATTAACGACTTCAAGCACGTGCGACAACTCGTATTGTTAACCGACGATGAACCAGCGGTGCGTTCCTTTTACGAAAAGCATGCATTCACGTCTTGTGATCAAGGAAGTTTAGTCGCATTTGCCAAACTAAATCATAGGGAGAGGTGAGCAGCTTGCTCGGTGTGTTAAAGAGGCATTGGCTGAAAATTATTATCGTGTATAGCATCTTTTTCAGCGTGAGCATGCCAATCTTTTTTTGGGTTCCTTCGCCTAGTAATACATTCGTTCATATACTATTGTCAATCGTTGCATTTTCCATTGTCATCATGTGGGCAAGGAAGAGCAGGAATCATGAACAGTGGGTATAATAACGCATACAATTATAGAGGGAAGTTATAAGGCAAGTTATCGAATGAAAAATTCGAACAATCATTCTTAACTAGGAGTGTAAAATAGAACTTGACGTCTAAAGCAGGGTTTGGGAGGGGCATCTGATGATTGATGCAAAGCGTGAACCAGTCAGTGTAGAGTTTCCATTGAGAGGGGAGTGGTATTGTCCAAACACACCAGGCAATAAAATTCCAAGTCACGGCACGAATCGATTTGGATCAAGGTATGCGTATGATTTCGTTCAAGTAGATTGGAAACGAAAGGGTCGGCCAGCCTATCGAACGAATTTTGGGCAGTATTTATTTTTTGGTGTGCCAATAGAGAACTATTATTGTTGGGGTCAAGAAGTGTTTGCTCCTTGTGACGGAATCGTTGTTAAAGCAGAGGACGGGTGTAAAGAGCGAAGACGAAGTGGCTTTCAGATCTGCGTAACGCTCATAAAAATGCTCGTAATTTTAATCCGAAGGAAAATGACATTCAATCCGTTGCTGGTAACTATATCACTATAGGGTAAAGGTAGCATCTGACGATCTTGCCGCCATTTCTCCTTAAACCACACTTAAGTAGTAACGCCACTCAAAATAAAGCATTGAGCTAGGAGCTCTGTTCGCTCGATCAACGAAAATGCGACGTGCCTCAACACCCCTTTCCAACATTTTGTGTAACTGAAGCTGTTCATTCTGTTCTTTAGTGTTTACCCGTATGTATCCATAAGTAGCAACCATGTTTCCTCCCACTTATATTTTTGCTACCCTCATTGTACGTTTCCTGTTTATCAAGGTAAACGGTAAACATAAACGTTTATAAATGTTTTTAACCATATTTATAAACATGATATGCCGCATTTTGATCAATGCGTTCTTCCTTTCCTTAAAGGCATACTTTTATAAACGTTGGCAGAGATCTATTACTGAATAGGAGCATATAACGAAAAGTTGTGATTACTTCGCCCATTGACATTCTTAGTACAACAGTATAGTATGAATATACAAATTTGAATATACAAAGGTGATATTATGGCGAAATTATTGGTTCTCGCTTTATTAGGATACAACCGATGTCAGGATACGATATTAAAGAAACACTGAAAAGTATGGATGCTGAACGATGGAGTGGACTACTTATTGGGTCAATTTATAATGCGCTCAATAAACTGGAAAAAGAAGGATACATTGAAGTCAGCCATATTGAACAAACTGGCCATCGCCAGAAAGCAATTTATGCAATTACAAATAGAGGAAAGGAATATGAAAAGCAACTCACAAAAGAAGCGTTAGAAAAACCATTGAATCCATACCCTACACAATTGTATTCTGGATTTTCTTTTATGGAAAAGTTGGATAGAGATGAAGCACTTGCAGCATTGCGAAGGCAACAAAAAAAATTTGGAAGAAGAGCAAGAAATAGTATCTTATGGATTAAAAGTAAAAAAAGAGAACCTCTCCTCTTTTGCCTTGCTTGTTTTTGAACACATGTTTGAAACCATAAAGCTACAACAAAAATATATTAATAAAGCGATCAAGTTACTTTAAAAAGAAAACGAATCAATTGGAATAAATCTATTTTGGCTTATGTTATTTGAATGAAAAATTTGGAGGTAATATGAAATACTTTAAACTAGTCATTTTTACTATCTTGATGTTACTTGTCACTTGGCTATTATTCATAGTAACTGAGAATCCAATATTTAATTTTAATATTTTTGATAACACTGTTTTAAATAATCATTTAAACTATCAACTTAGTGGATTAATCGTAGCGGCTTTAGCTTTATTATTGATTTACATATTTGCGGATAAAATTAAATTGGGTTATTTAAATTTTAATCGTAAGGGCAAGATGAAACCTTCATTTTTATTAGGCGAAGGAAAATGGGAACACGATGCTTTGGGTATAGGCATAATAATGGTAGCTATCATGGGAGTGGTAGCATTTTTACAAACGTATGCGGTAGGGTTTGATTTTAGCTTAGTAGCTTTATTAATGGTTATTCCATTAGCAGCAACAAACGCTTTTATTGAAGAAGTAATTTTTAGACTTCCGTATGTGACAATGGGAGATAATGAAACAAATTCTTCTCTATATGGTTTAATTATGGGATCTGCTATATTTGGAATTATCCATTATTGGGGTGTTGCCCCGAATGGAATATTTGGTGTGTTAATATCAGCGTATTTAGGATATTTCTTAGCGAAGTCTATTCAAGAAACAAAAGGATTCTATTGGGCTTTTATGATACACTTTATGCTCGATGTAGTAATTTTGATATTTATATTTAATGTTGCTACATAGTCAACAATTTGAACACACTGGCCATCGTCAGGAAGCAATTTATGCAATTACAAATAGAGGAAAGGTATACGAAAAGCAACTCATAAAAGAAGTGTTAGAAAAGCCATTGAATCCGTACCCTACGCAATTATATTCTGGATTTTCTTTTGTCGATAAGTTGGATAGAGATGAAGCACTTGTATCATTGCGAAAGCAGCAAGAAAAGAAGCTTAAAAGTGAATGCTCTCCATTTACGCTTCTCGTTTTTGAACACATCTTTAAATCCATAAAGCTATAAAAAATATATTGATAAATCGATCAAGTTACTGGAAAAAACAAAACGTACCTACTTATTCCCTGTGCCAGGGAATTTAAAAATAATTTTATAGTCAAAATTGAATATACAATATTAATTGAGGAGGGAATGTTAGATAACATCAGTTCACTCGGTCTTCAGCTAGCTATGCGAATGCGTTATTGAGGAATAACATTGAAGCTCAATCAAAAATTGAGAGGAATGAAACTTTTAGAATAACAGAAAAAGAACTTGTTGAAATCTTAATATTACTACCAGCTGAAAGACAATTAATAAACAATAAAAGGAATACAACATGCCTTGGCTTTGCTGTGCTTTTGAAATATTTTCAACAGGAAGCACGATTCCCTAGGGATCCGTCCACATTCTATTTCGTGTTGTTGCGTTCATAGCAAAACAGCTCTTACCGCACAGCCATTTCAGAACTATCACGTATGTTAGAGTTCCGTTTTAGTGTTTTTGCTGCATTCGTGCATTTCCAGACCGGGTCAGTACAAGTATCAGCTGGTCAGCGAGTAAATCAAGGAGAATTGATTGGTAGAGTCGGACATTCTGGTAACTCCTTTGCTCCACATTTACATTTTTAATTAATGGATCACGATGACATAGCTATTGCAAACGGATTACCGTGCGTGTTTGAATACTACGAGCGATTCGAAAATGGGTTATGGGAAACAGTAAACAATAAACAATGGAATTCCAACACGTAAGGATAGAATAAGATTCATGGGTGTTGGTGGAGTAGATTAAAGGTATTCTTCCTCTAAGTCAAGTAGTTCTTGAATTTCTAACCAGCTCTCTTCAGATAGTTGGTAAAATTGCTTTTCAGCGTCGGCCAAATGACCTCTGAGCAAGGTAGGTGTAGAACCACTATCTGTCCATAAAGAAATGCTCATAACCATTGTGGAGTATTGCCAGTCATTAACATGGATGACTATGTTTGGAGGCCCGTCAGGGGGTTCAGTTGCTTCATCAGCAGCATTGACGATGTTTTTAACCTCGTCAATGACCTTTTCTTCGCTAATCTCTTCATCGTGGAACACAATGGTATACGGGTCTTTGTAACTGCCAACAGCTAACGTTTCACCAGTAGAACTGCAGCCAATTAAAAGCAAGAATATAATCCCTAAACGAGTGAACTTGAGTATGATAATCGCGCCCCTTAATCAAAGTTCAAAGATGATTAATTATAGCATAAGTGAATATGATTTAGTGTCATGCCAATCCGGGTTTAGAACGTTAAGAATAGTATTAATATAAAAAGCTTACCTTCTAAATAAATTAGAAAGTGAGCTTTTTTAATTAAAGAATAGATAATTTAAAAATCATAATCAGTAGCACTTAAGTTTCTTGAATTATCATCACTACCCCAGTATGCTTTCATATCAACAATTTTACATGAGTCATCGAAGGTCATTACATCAATTGCATGAGTTTTAGAAATAATACCATTGACAGTTGTAACAAAAGAGAAAGCAACCGCAGCATAATTGCCATGAGATCCAACAATCGGTGCTTCAATTTTAGCCTCATCAATAACATCTACAGAGTATTTATACATCGTATCAATAGCTTCTCTACCTTCAACAACTCGACCTAAACCAAATGGATCTTGAATTTTTGCGTGATCTGAAAAAAGGGATGATAATAATTTTGCATCGCTATTGTGAAGTCCTTGTACGTAGTGCTGTAAAGCAGTTTTCATTTCTACTTGGGTTGGCATATCAATCACTCCATCGTAATTTTTAGTAGTTGATGACTGATCAACAGTTTATACTATAGTAATTGATGCACGATTAAACAATCGTTAATTCTCGATGATTTGTTCATTAGTGGACAAGCTTTTGTTAATTGTTGAATAAAAGGTGGCTAATCATGAAAAAAGTAGACCGCAGAATAAAAAAAATCAAAAGCAGCCATTCAAAAAGCTTTTATTGAACTGCTAGAAGAAAAGAACTTTGAGAAAATAACAATAAATGCTATTGCAGCTCGAGCAGATGTTAATCGAGGAACGTTGTACCTTCATTATCAAGATAAATATAATTTACTTGATCAAATCATCCAAGATTATTTGGGGCAGCTAAAGAGTAGTTGTATCCTCTCAAAAACAAATCAATCACTGTTTAATACTATAGATTCACTCTCGGCTATGTACAATTACTTCCATCAACACAAAGTGTTTTATTTGATGCTGTTAGAAAAGAGAGGGGCGCAAAGTTTTCGAGAACAACTTGTAAAAATGGTGGTTGAAGGTGAAAATTGGTATTTAGGGGACGGGAGTAGAAGCGTGTTAAAAACACAATTTCTTGCAAATGCGCTTGTAGGTGTCATCGAATGGTGGTTAATTCATGAATTTCCATTATCAACAGAAGAAATGGCACAGTACACATACGAAATGATTAACCATCAGTTAAAATCAACTTAGTAGAAGTGCAGCTAACTTGTATACAATCTAGCTAATGAAGCATGAAACTCCAAATCTCATGGTTCTTAATAATATATTATTACGTAAAATATAAATTTGACGTAATAAATTGCTTTTTTGAATCGGATCTTGTAAAATATGGTTATGAGGTGATCATTTGGAAAATCAGTCTAAGCAGCAAATGTACACGAAGCTTCAAACCCATGTTAAGGATCTTCCGTGGTTTGTTGAAGAATATGTTAATTATAAAAAACGAAAATTATCCGTAGCATCACTACTCAACTACGTACACGATTATAAAATCTTCTTTCATTGGCTAGTTACGGAAAATGATTATCCTGGTGACCTAAAGGAACTACCTCTTGAGTTGCTTGAATCAATGACCGTTCAAGAAGCCGAGCAATTTTTGACGTTTCTTCAATATGAATTGCAAAATAAAGAAGTGACTATTAATCGCAAGCTGTCTGGCTTAAAATCGCTTTTCAATTACCTTCAAAATATCGCTGAAACCCGTGATTTGCAGCCCTATTTAAAACGTAATGTGATGGCAAAGCTTGAATTTAATGATATTAAAGAGAGTATGGAAACGACGGCAAATAAAATGGAAGGAAACATCTTAATTGGTGATGAGTATGAAGAATTTCGCCAATTTGTTGCGTCTGAGTACGGGAAGCTTGTTACTGACAACAAAAAACTCGTTAATTTTCATTTAAGGAACCGCGAACGAGATACAGCGGTTGTGTCGCTCATTTTAGGTTCAGGCTTACGGCTTTCAGAAGTTGTTAATCTAAATGTTGATGATATTGATCATAGCAAATATACCGCACGAGTGATTCGTAAAGGGAACAAAGAACAATTCGTTTATTTCAGCAAACAAGCAAAAGCGGACTTAGATGACTATTTGCAAATTCGAGCACAGCGCTACAAAATCAAGCAAACGAACAAAGCGTTATTTGTCGCGGCGGCTATGGGCCCAAAAGGAACCCCAAGACGATTAACGGCACGCTCTATAGAGAAATTAGTTGAAAAGTATTCAACTGCTTTTGGCAAACCCTCATTATCTGTTCATAAATTACGGCATTCATTTGCAACGAGGTATCATAACGAAATTAATGATGTACCGAAGTTGCGACGTCAACTTGGCCATTCATCGATCCAAACGACGATGATTTATACGCACATTCATAACGATGATTTGAAAAATGCTGTAGATAGGATGGATTTGCCTAAAGATGATGAGTAATTTCATTTTGATTTACAATATATATATTATGTAAACTTAAGATCTTAGCAGTTTCATTGATGCAAACTGCTAAGTGTTTTTCTGAATATGAATGCCCTCTTCTTTTTGCCAATCCATATAGAGCACGTCGTAATAGTTATAAATGTTCCTCTCTTGTAAACGACTGAGTAACCATCGTTCATCAAAACCTGCTTGGCTTAGGTTATCCCATTCAACTTTGCCATCTGTTATGAATGAAATTGGCAATGAGACTTGCTTTTCAGGAACGTGTAAGTCGGCATTTGTTGGGGTTGCATACGTTGATTTTTGCAACACACTAACGGTACCGTCTGTTTCAAGAATGGCGTACGCAATATTTCGAATGGAAAATACATTCACCCGCCGTAATAATTGCTGCAATTGATTAATATCAAGCTTATTCTTTTTTAGTTCTAATCGATCTAATTGTCCGTCACGTACAATAATCGATGGTTTGCCTTCTAGAATGCTTCTCGTTCCTCTATATTTTTGCGTTGTCCATTCTAATAAATAGATGAGCCCACCCCAAACGCTTATTGAAAATAAAATAGATCCAATTCTAGCTTCCTCTTCATAAATAGCATTTCCGATTAAATCCCCAAGAATTAATGCAGAAATAAAATCAAACGGCGTTATTTGGCTAATGTCGCCTTCCCTAGCAGCTTTAACATGATGAGCAATGCTACGAATCCAACGATTAACTCTGAAGCTGTTTGTAATAGATTCATAAAATCCCTGCTTTTTATAAATCATTATCGTCAACAATGGATTGCTCTAAACGCATTGTTCTTATTATATAAATATACGGTATGTGAAATTCATGTAATGGGTGTTAAACTTTTCTGTAAAAAAATGGTTAAACGAGTTCACCTCCTTCTTCCCTTAATACAGTGCGTGAAATTTTAATTTTTACTTTTATGCTAAAAATTTGTTAATCTCAAGCTTACGTCTCGCCACTCCTTGTTCTCATCTTCATCGTTCGTTTTGACGACCCAATTCTTTGCCAAACTGGTATTTAATTGTCCGAGTTGATCTGAATGAATGGTAAAATCAATGAGGGCATCTTCGGATTGCTTGTAATCTACATCTTCTACCCAATTAAACTTCTCATGGAGCCACAACTTCAATCCTTTGAGTGTATTAAATTTAATTTCGTAACCTTCTTTTAACGCGAGTGCCGCATCTTCATCGTGCGTTTCCATGTATGAAAAGAAGTCTTTATAATCCATTCTTTCATCGGCTAACTGCCGCAAGAAATCGGTGTCTTTCTCTTGTAAGGCATTTTGCAACTCGATTTCGCTAGGCGTTTTACGATACGCATGTTCAAGCAAAATCGCGGTCATCTGTGAAAGCATCGTTTTTTGTACCAATTGGATTCCCCATTTCTATAATAGTAATCTTTTCCTTTGGCATACTTATTGTAACATGTTATAGTATATGAATGGTTTTTTGCTTTACCGCGTTTAAGTAATATAGTTTAGACTAGGAGCTTGCCTTATGCATCGAACTGCTTCAATACGAGGTTCATTTATCGTTTTAGCTATCATTCTTACCATCTTGTCTGTTGGCATCCTTTATTACGGGGTCTACCCGCATATCCCTATTCTTTTAGCGGCCATCGTGACGGCTACCTACGGTCTCATTGTGAAGCAACCTTGGCAGGATCTTGAACAACACATGATCCGAGCCATCTCACACGGGATTATCCCGATGCTCATTTTGTTACTTATCGGGATGTTAATTGGGGTTTGGGCGTTAAACGGAACGATCCAAACGATGACGTCATACGGACTAAACTTATTATCCCCTACATTCTTTTTAGCAGCTACGGTCGTTATTGTCGCCATTATTTCTACGATGGTTGGTAGCTCACTTAGCTCCATCGGGACCGTTGGCGTTTCATTTATGGGTATGGCGTATGGTATGGACATCGACCCAGCAATGACCGCCGGTGCAATCGTCAGTGGTGCAATATTTGGTGACAAATTATCCCCATTGTCTGACACGACGAATTTGGCTGCGGCTACGGCGAGGTAGATCTATTTGAACATATCCGCCATATGTTATGGACGACGATTCCTGCACTCATTATTACGATTATCATCTTTGGCCTGATAGGTTTTTTTATGTATGGAAGCCAAACTGGAGATGATAGAGAGATACAGTCGATGATTACCGTCTTAAATGATGAATTTACGATTCACCCGGTAACCTTGTTATCTCCTGCGGTCATTATTTTGCTTGCCATATGTAGAGTGAAGCCAATTCCTGCACTTGTTTTCGGACTCGTCGTAGCAGGACTTACGACGTTCTTTACGTCACCTGGCAGTGGGTTAGCTGATGTAATGGGAGCTGCTCATTCGGGATTTGAACCCGCTACGGGAAATGCAAACATCGATGATCTGTTAACGATTGGCGGACTTGAACACATGTTGTTCGGTGTTTCACTTATTATGATTTCCCTTGCATTTGGAGGTTTGATTCACGCATAGGTATTGCCGACGCATGATCAAAGGCATCCAATCTTTTTTACGAACGCGTGGAAATACGATTCTTTCTACGATGCTGTCTTGCTTCGGTATTAATCTCGTTACTGGCGAACAGTACTTGTCAATCATTTTGCCTGGACAGACGTATAAGCAAGTTTACGCTCACCATCAGTTGCATCCAAAGAATTTAAGCCGAACACTAGAGGACGGCGGAACGATTCTTCATCCTCTCGTCCCTTGGGGGATTATTGGCGCGTATGTAATGACGACGCTTAATGTCGGCGTGGATTATGTATTTTTTGTTTTCCTTAGCCTTGTCACTCCGATCATTGCATTGTTTTATGCTTATACTGGATTTACACTTCAAGAACGAGATGAGGATGATCAGTAATTGCATACTGATCATCTGTTTTTTGATTAACATCGACTCTTCTGTAGGATATAATGACACAAAGGGGTGAACTTATTGGCGTACATACATACTCGCTATTCTTCGTTTTTGGAGCAGCGCACCTCTATTCGTATACTGTTAAAAGAAATTCACGAAGCCGCTCATCATACCGGTGTTACGAGCAGCGAGCCAATCATCATCGGAGCAGAACCGATATCAACGTATGTGTTCAATGGTGAAGCGCATCAAGAGTTTTGCCGGGTTACGATTGACTTGGACCGTTCATATGATGATTCACAGTTGCAAAAACTAGGAGAACAGGTCACATCTGCCATTACTAATCAACTTCAGCCAGTATTACAAACGACTTCTTTACATATTAGCGTGAAAATTGTTGGCTTCTCCCCTGTTTTTTATTTTTCTAGTTAATTACAGTACGTGAAATTATGATTTTTTCCTTTTTGAGCACTTTTTGTTGGATTGACAAACTCCCCTGCCGTCTATACAACAAGGCCATAAACTGAATACGGTACGTGAAATTAACAGATGCACAATAATCTGTGCCCCTTTTATATAAAGAGGCACCCATTTGTTAACTTCCTTGTTCTTGTAATCGTTCATCATGTGATGACACACCCGCGAATGCATTCGCTTCTGGCGTAATGTACGTCTTCACCGCGTTGACTGCTAATGCTGCATCGGTAAATGCACCGGCGATCAGCGGCAATTTCCCTGGGTGTCCAGAAATGTCACCTGCAGTAAATATTCCTGGTGCACAGGTTTGCATCGACGATTCGGTCGGAATTCTCATCTCTTCAAGCACAAGTCCCTCTGGTGCTTGATCCATAAATGAAAGATCAATATCATAACCATGATTCACAATGAGTGCGTCGATTTTTCGCCGTTCGCATTGCCTGCTTTCGCAATGTTCAATTTCTATCTCTTCTACACGACAGTTGTTACTGCACCCGGTAAGGCCTTTTACTTGAAACGGTGTCATCACTTGAACGTTCGATTGCCGCATTTGTTGAACGAATTTTTCATGACCGCCAAATTCATCACGACGGTGGATGACCGTGACGCTTTTCGCAATTGGTTCAATTTCATTCGCCCAATCGACCGCCGAATTCCCCCCACCTGAAATCATCACATCTTTATTACGAAAACGTTCAATGTCGGTCACCGCATAAAGCAAATTGTCTTGTTCATATTGCTCTGCTCCGTGTATCGTTAACTTTGCTTGCCGAAGTATGCCGTAACCTGATGCAATGATGATTGCTTTAGAGCGATGAGTTGATCGATTCGTTTTAATGAGGAAGTTCCCGTCTTTTTCACGAGAGAAATCGACGACTTGTTCTCCTAAAACAATGTGTGGCGAAAATGTTTTCGCTTGCCCAATGAGATGAGCAATCACTTGCTTCCCTTTCGTTGGAGGCAGACCGCCAATGTCCCAAATCGTTTTTTCTTTAAACACATTTAGTTTGCCACCTAAATGGTCTTCCGCTTCGATAATTTTCGTTTTGAGATCGCGCATACCGCTGTAAAATGCGCTGTACAGTCCAGCAGGCCCGCCACCAATAATTGTCACATCATACAGTTCCATCGCTACTCGCCTCCTGTTCTTAACAGATCATAACTTAAACAAAATGGCTTATTTGTTCGAGGGTCCAAAACGACATCAGCATCAATATGAAAAACGTCTTTCAGCACTTGTTTTTGCATGACTTCCTCAGGTGAACCTGCTTGCATAATCGCTCCTTGTTTCAAAGCAACCATATAATCTGCAAAGCGTGCAGCGTGGTTCAGGTCATGAATGACCATGACAATCGTTCTTCTTTTTGTTTCATTCAGTGTCTTTAATACTTGCAACACTTCTAGTTGGTGAGCGAGGTCTAAATATGTCGTTGGCTCATCTAACAATAAAACTTCCGTTTCTTGCGCCAGAGCCATCGCAATCCACACTCTTTGCCTTTGGCCACCTGACAATGCTTCAATTTCTCGATCTTTAAACGTTTCCATTCCTGTTTGCTCGAGTGCGTGTTCAATGACATGATGATCTTCACCGGTAAGTGAACGCACCCCGCTCTGATGAGGATATCTCCCGTAGGCGACCAACTCTTTCACTTTCAAACCCGCAGGCGCTTCTGGGGATTGCGGCAATACCGCCATTTTTTTCGCAACTTGTTTTGTCGGTTCCCTATGAATCGCTTTTCCATCAAGGTATACAGCGCCACTTGAAGGCTTTAGTATTCTCGCCATCGTCTTTAGTATGGTCGATTTCCCACAACCATTCGGGCCAATAATCGTCGTAATCTGACCTGCGGGTATCGATAGATGAAGCTGTTTTACGATATCCACCTTGTCATAACGGACCGACATTGCTTCTGCTTGTAATACAGTCATATGGATCCCTTCCTTATCATGCGGTTTTCATAAGCAAATAGAGAAAATAAGGTGCCCCAATCATGGCTACGATAATACCTACCGGTATTTCAGACGGGGATAACACGTTTCTTGCGATCATATCTGAGAACAATAAGAAAAAAGCACCGACCAATGCAGCCACTGGAATCATTACCCCATGTCTTGGGCCTACGAGCCTTCTCGCAATGTGGGGAGCAACGAGACCGATAAAGGAAATCGCTCCACCTGCAGCGACCGAAGCTCCTGCTAAACCTACCGCAAAAACGAGTAAACGCCGCCTCACTGGTTCCACCCGAACGCCTAAAGATACAGATGAAGCATCGCCTAACCGCATCACATTTAACGTATTGGCATCCCGTAAAACGAGAAGCATTAACACGAATAACCAAGGGAAGATGGCAAGGACGTACGTCCAACTTGAACCCCAAATATTTCCTGTCAACCAGATGGTCGCTTGCATAAAGTCGTTTGGATTCATGCGTAATTGGAACACAATGAGCAACGCCATAAACCTGCGTTAATACCAATGCCGACTAACACTAACCGAACCGGCGTAACCCCTTGCTTCCAAGCAATTGTATAAATGAGAAAAGCGGCTACGAGCGCTCCTAGAAAGGCAAATAATGGCAACATATAAATGGACCAGCCTAAGTCTGCATAAGAACCTTGAAAGAAGTAAATGAACAGCACAATCGCAAGCCCTGCACCGGCATTTATTCCTAAAATTCCGGGGTCGGCAAGGTCATTTCTTGAAAGGGCTTGAAGAATTGCACCTGAAACAGCTAAACCTGCACCGACAAGAATGGCCAGCACCATTCTTGGTAAACGAAATTGGAACAACACGAGTTCCTGCTGTGAGCTACCTAAACCGAAAAACGTTTGAAACACTTCAGCGGGCGACATCGTAAATGTTCCAAGCGTCATGCTTATAAGAAACGTTGATACAATAAAGATCAAAAGAACAGAAATGATCATGGTTCGTCGCTTTTGCATAATTAGACGCCCCTCCCCTCTCGTCTAGCAAGATAGAGGAAGAATGGAACCCCAACGAGGGCTGTAATCGCACCTACAGGCGTTTCATAGGGGGCGTTGACCATTCTTGCTATAATATCTGAAACGAGTAGTAATAAACTACCTAATACCGCGGATGCCGGTATGACAAACCGATAATCCATACCGGTTAGCGCCCTTGTAATATGAGGAATTACAAGGCCTATAAAACCAATGGTTCCCGCTGCTGCCACCGCTGCACCTGTCATTAACATAACACTCACAATCCCAAGAACACGGACGACCGCTGTTCTTTGACCTAACCCTCTTGCCACATCCGCGCCTAAGCTCAAAATTGTAATTGATTTAGCAAGAAAAAGAGCGATGAGTAGACCAATGAGGCACGCCGGAACAATAAGCTGAAGCGTTCGCCAATCCATGCTGGCAAGACCACCAGCGAACCAAAAACTAATGTCTTGAGCAACGTCAAAGTAAATCGCAATTCCTGAAGATATTGCACTTAAAAACGCGCCAATTGTGACTCCTGCCAACGCTAACTTGGCTGGGGTCAGTCCTCCTTTTGCAAGTGTTCCGACTAAGAAGACGAGCACTGTACCGACACCTGCACCGATAAATGAAGCAAACAACAATCCAACGTACGGCACAGCAGTAAAAAAGGCAAACATAATGGCAAGAGCAAGGGCAGCACCGTCCGTAATCCCAATAATCGACGGTTCTGCTAATGCATTTCTCGTCATTCCTTGCATTACCGCCCCAGAGACCGCGAGAACCGATCCGATGACAATCGCGCCTAATACACGTGGAATGCGAATTTCTCGTATAATTTGATGTTCAGTAAGAGACGGATCAAAATAAAAAATCGCGTCCCAAACGACCGCTGGTGTAATCGAGGCCGCTCCAAATGTAAGTGATAGTATCGTTGCGAAGAAAAGGAGTACTGTGCCTAGCAGAAAGACGATTGTAAATGTTGCTCGTTTTTTTGGCGCTGATTGCTTCATTTTGTCACTACCTATTGAGATTTAAATCCATAATCATTTCTGTAAAAAGTGGGATCTGGCCACGAATTGAGATCGGGTCATACGGATAAAATGTATCAAAATCATTGATCACGACACGGTCGTTTTCGACCGCATCTAACCCTTGCCATACAGACGAGTCCACAAAAAAATCTAACGATTGGTGACTTCCTTCTGGGTCATAGCTCGTAACAAACATCACATCTGCACCGTAGTCAGGAATTGCTTCTCTGGACAATTGTAGCACGTCCTCTTCTTCCATCACGTCTTGTGCGATTGATTGTGGGGCAGGCAATTCAAGTGCATCGTAAATGACTTGTCCTCCCCTTCCAAAATTTTCACCGAAAACATACAGTTCTTGTTGATTCGTCACTTCATACAACCCAAATGTCTCATCGCCATTCAAATGATCTTCTAGCTCCGCTCTTGCTTCTCTAGCTTCTTGCTCATACCCTTCTAGAAATTCAGCAGCGGCTTCTTCGTTATTCATCAGAGATCCAAACAGTTCTGTTACCCCTTCAATCGATGTCGCTGTATTATAAGGAATGTAAACTGTTGGTGCAATTTCTCGTAATTGTTCCAAGTCTCATCATACATGACAACAATTAAGTCTGGATCCAACTCTAAAACGCGTTCAACATCAATCGGCTCGCCTATATTTTCAGTGCTTGCGAGTTGATCTTCAAGGAATGGATTGTCAAAAGCAGTCGTTGTCGCACCTACAACTTCAGCGTCAACAGCAAGCAACTCTCCTGCATAATAATCGGTCACGACACGCTCCGGGTTGGCAGGCACATCATAGGAGGTGTCTCCAATCTCAACCGACCGCATACTTTCTTCGTTTTCACTTTTCGCACCGTCTGAACATCCCATTAAAACAATTCCACATAACGCTAAGCACAGTGTTTTTTTCATCATACTCCCCCTATTCCCCGAGAATATGAGCGGCAACATCATCGATGGTTTGGCGATTCGCTTGATAACCATTGTATAACCAACTACCGTCAGGATCGACTTCAAACACTTGATCTTGGTCGACAGCAGGAATGTTTGACCACACATCTTCTGTCATGAGTGCTTCACTGCTTTCACCATCACTGTTGACGAGAAAAATATAATCAGCATCTAATTCAGCAAGTGCTTCTCGAGACAGCTCATTCCAATGCGCCTCCGCATCGGCTGGGATATTCGCAATGGCATTCGCAGGCTCTAAGTCTAAATCATCAAACAGTACTGTACCACTTGCCACACTCGGTGCAACAATGAAGTATGTGCCGTTTGTTAGCCATAGTGCGGCGACTTTGTCACTGCCTACCTCACTCATCAACTCTTCTCTCACTTCATCTACATGGGCTTCATATTCCTCAATCGTTTCATTGGCAGCTTGTTCCTCACCGAGTACCTCACCGACTTCTAACAGTGCCGCTCGCCAGTCATTTTCAGTGTCGCTGCTGAGAACATATGTCGGAGCAATTTGATCGTATTGGCTGTACTCTCCACCGCCAAGAGAAGCTGAATCTGGGACGATAATAAGGTCTGGATCTGCCTCAATGACAGACTCTAGTGGCAACTCAAAATCAATAAATGGAATATCCGTGAGCGATTCTTCTAGATAATCTTGATGACTGCTTCCATTCATAACCGACCATTGCACGACAGGGGTTTCACCTAATGTAAGTAATGGATCTTCTAAGTACGGGGCAATGATTCTCTCCGGCGAATCTGGAACTTGGACCTCGTTTCCTGCTCCATCTGTCATCGTTTGCGCTGATTCACTTGCATCAGAGTCTGCCGATCCGTTTCCGCAAGCTGACGTCAAAGCAACGGTTAGCAAAATGCCGCTCATATATGGATAAATTTTTTTCATAATTTCCTCCGTTTAATGAAATGTATTCTCAATCATAGTAAGTGATAATGATTATCACTGTCAATCTATATTTTGAAAATAAAGGAACCCGCTCACTAAAAACAGTAGAAATGAGCAAGTTCGCTCGCCTCACGGTCATCAAAAAAGGCGGGTAAGGATGTTCACTCATCCTTACCCGCCTTTATCAGCTCTTCTTATTCTTCCTCATCTTCTTGATTTACAGCTTCTACGTACTGAGCGACCGTCTCCGCCTCTTCGCCTTCAATAATATCTACAGGCATCGTGCCCGGTCCTTCCTCGATGGCAGTAACCACATCACGATACGGATATATCGTAATGTCTGGGCCGACGTCCCCTTCCATGTTTTGACCGTGGCAACTTAGGCAATGCTCTTCATAAAGTTGCTGCCCAGCGTCCATATCAACCGTCGCTTCTTCTGATCCATCATCGTCTCCACACGCAGCCAAAACGAGAAGACTTCCAACTAGGATCGAACTGATCTTTTTCATGTGTGTATCCTCCTCGTCAGTTAAAAAGTAAGTATATGGGAGGAATACCCTTTTTCATCATGAAGTAACCCTACATCCTAGAAAACAATCGTTTTATTATCATTCACCATAACACGGTCTTCCACATGCCATTTTAATGCGCGAATGAGTACACTTCTTTCAACGATCCGACCGTTCTTTTTTAAGTCATCAACCGTCTCGGTGATTGACTCGTTTAATATCTTGTTCAATAATCGGACCTTCATCTAAATCATTCGTCACATAATGGGACGTGGCTCCAATGAGCTTCACCCCTCGTTCATAGGCACGATCGTACGGTTTTGCTCCTACAAATGCAGGTAAAAATGAATGGTGGATGTTAATAATCCGCTGATCGTATTGCTCGACAAAATCGGGAGTGAGAATTTGCATATAACGCGCGAGCACGACCACATCAATCTCATACTGTTTTAGAAGGTTCAATTGTTCTTTTTCGCTTTGTTCACGGTTGTCTCTAGATGCTGGAATATGCACGAAAGGAATATCAAATGATTCGACGAACTCCCGAGCACTAGGATGATTACTAATTACGACAGGTATTTCAATGGGAAGATCTCCATTTTCCCACTCCAATAGAATTTCACGTAAACAATGAAGCTCTTTTGAAACAAAAATCGCCGCGCGTTTTAATTGTTGTACATCTGTTAACGTCCACTTCATCTGGAACGTCTGTCCGATCGCTTCAAGGTCTTTTTTTATGTTCACTTTATGCGCCTGAAGATCTGCGCATTCAAACTCGATGCGCATAAAGAATTTCCCTCCATGGGGATCGGTGGAATACTGGTTGGATTCAATAATGTTCGCTTTATGATTTGCGAGTGTAGATGATACAGCTGATACAATACCAGGTTGGTCCTCACAGCTGATCAACAAGCGACCGCGGTTTTTATAAATGTCTTGGAGCTGTTCGTGTTTATTCATGTAAGCACTTCCTTTATCTAATCGGTTCCTTACTCTGTAAACCTTCGTTTACGAGCTGTAACATTTGTGACTTTTTATTTGCGTGACAAGCAATCAATTTTGGGCGACTCAGCATCTGAGAGACGTCACGACCGTCAAAATCAATGATCTCTCCTCTCGCTTCCTTTACCATTAACATGCCCGAGTATAGATCATATCCTTCAGAATCATAAAGAACTATGCCGTCTAGCTTTCCTTTTGCAAGCATGTTCCACACTAACGTCGGTGCCCACGTCCGAATCATTCGTTTGCAATACGTGTCAATGTGTTGGCGGAGTCAAACGGCTTCTCTCGTTCGCTGCACATGATGTCCTTGAATCCATGCAACAGATAGTTGCCGCAGCTCTTTTTCAGTACGTGTCATTGTAAACCGCTCATTGTTCACGTAAGACCCTTCGTCTTCGATTGCACAATACAATTGATCAACCATCGGTTCGTAGATGACCGACAACACTGCTTTCTTTTTATACATTAACGAAATGGATACGGAGAACAACGGCAAGTCTAACGCAAAGTTGTTCGTTCCATCAAGGGGATCAATGAGCCATAGCCATTCACTTTCGTAGCCGTTATCCCCAAATTCTTCACTTTGTATTTGATGAGTTGGAAACGTCTCCGTAATATGTTGGAGAATAATTCGCTCACATTCAAAATCGACATTCGTAACGAGGTCCCCATCGTTCCCTTTTTCATGAACAAAAGAAGGTTGCAAAAATTGACGTTTCATATAGTTTCCTGCTTCAAGCGCAGCGGCTATTGCCACGGATTTAGCTTCATTGATCATCCGGATTCCCCTCACCATTCTTTTATCGTTGTTCCCCATCGCTCATTTAATACGTGAACAAATGCCTGCTCGTTACGACTCGTGGATGATATTTTAGAAGAAATGAACGAGAACATTCGCTGCATCTTCACTGCATCAAGCGGGATGACAACGAGCGTCCCTCGTTCAACGTCTTGTTGAATGACGTGTTTCGATAAAATGGATAACCCTAAATTCCTCATGACTGCTTCTTTAACGCCTTGGTTACTTCCGATTGTCGTCACCGATTTAGGTTGGATGTGATGTTTAAATAAAAACTCATCAAAATAGTTACGCGTCCCAGACCCTCGTTCCCTCATCACCCATGCTTGTCCGTAAAGATCTTGTATATCAATGGTAGCACGCGCCAACAATGGATGATGTCGACTTGCAGCAATTCTGAGTTCATCCTCCATGAAAGGCTGTACCCACACATCTTTATGCTCGGTTTTCCCTTCAATAAACCCGAATTCAACATCTAAATTTGCAACCTTCTGTACGATTTCTTCAGTATTGGCAATCGTGACTTCCACTTCAAGATTCGGAAAGTCAGTGTATACATCGTGCAACATATTCGGTACGAGGTATTCTCCAATTGAAAAGCTAGCTCCAATATGAAGCTTTCCTTGCACATGATTATGTAGTGTATCAATTTCTGTATGGATTTGCTCGTACAAAGCTAAGATTTGCTTTGCCCTTACGTATAACCGCTCACCCGTCGGTGTGAGCTTTACCGATTTTGACGATCGAATGAGAAGGGTCGTCCCGTACGTTTCCTCAAGCTTTTTTAGTGCGATGCTCACATTTGGTTGTGAAATCAACAATTTTTCAGCCGCTTTCGTAAAATGTTGCTCGTCAACAACAGTAACAAAAATCTTGAGTCGTTCATCTACCATCTACAACTCCCCATTCATTAAGATTTATAATGATAAGCATTATAATTATGTATTTCATTTATCATCAATCTTTATGTACAGTAATGAGGAAAGGAGCGAAACTCGTGCATTACATAAAAGGAATTCTACTCACACTCGCACTTACATTAATCGCGCTGCTCCTTAGTCAATGGGGGTTACTGTCCATTATCGGACCGCTCGTTTTAGCGTTATTTATCGGTATGTTATACCGATCAATCTTCGGTTTGCAAAACGAGTGTCAGTCTGGCGTAACACTTAGCACAAAGATCCTGCTTAAAATCGGCATCGTATTCCTTGGGTTTCGTCTTCACTTTGGCGACATTCTCTCCCTCGGAACTGAAACTTTGCAGTTTGCGATTTTGGCGACTGTCGTCGGATTTATCGCCGTCATCATCCTTGTTATGATTACAAATACTGATCGCTCATCAGGCGTTCTTGTTGCATCAGGAACCGCTATTTGCGGGGCAGCGGCCATTGGGGCCGTGAGCACGCAAATGAACGTCCGCCAAACTGAAGTCGCCACAGCAGTGGCCATTATTTCAATGACCGGCACACTGTTTACGCTATTGCTCATCGTAAGTTACCCGTTATTAAGTATGACAGACAGCCAATACGGCATGCTTGCTGGCGGTGTCTTACATGAAATTGCCCACGTTGCAGCAGCTGGAGCAAGAGGGACTTCAGAAGCACTTGATCATGCACTCGTTGTTAAATTGACCCGTGTACTATTGCTCATCCCTTTGCTACTCATCCTCGCCTTTGTTTTTCAGAAGTCAAACAGAAATAGCCAACCTATTGGCAAGTTCCCGATTCCTTGGTTTGTATTCGGCTTTCTATTCACAAGTGCCATTCATACGACAGGGATTTTGCCGACAGCTATGTCTGAGATTTTCGTGCAAATCGCGTACGTATTGATCGGTATGGCAATGGCAGGGTTTGGTCTACAAGTGAGCATCGGTTCACTAAAACACGGCAAACGCTTATTCTTGATTTGCATCCTTGCTTCGCTCGTCTTGTTCGTATTTGGGTATGTTTATGTCACAATCTTACTATAAGTGTTTCGTACAATTATAAACTGAACACGTCCAACGTTCATCTATCTTCGAAACATAGCTTACCGACGTATTGTCTAAAGGTAACCGATCATTCGTTTCCGTCATGCTCTCAATTAAAAGTCTGAGCAGTGTTCCGTGAGCGACGATTAGTACACGCTCACCAGGATGGTTGTTTACAATATCAGCGATCGCGAGCAACCCACGTCGGGCAGCCGCTTCAGCAGATTCCATTTGCAAGTCTTTGTCTCGCCAGTTTGTTCCCCACCGCTCGATTCGCTCGGCTTCAGTCGTTCCTTCGATCAAACCTCCACCGATTTCGCGTAAACGCTCGTCCGTGTGGATCGGGCGAGGCAAATGATCGCCACTCGCAATGTCTGCGGTTTGATAGGCGCGCCTTAGATCACTGGCGTACACGTGGTCCCATTGTTCATCACGGAGTCGTTCTCTTAAGCGTTCAGCTGTAACGATCCCTTCTTCATCCAAAGGAATATCAGAACTTCCTTGTGCCCGCCCTGTATGATTCCACGCTGTCCGACCGTGTCGAATAAATCCAATTGTCGTCACACTTCCCACTCCCTTTAGTCATTTTCCCTTAGTTTAACATACAGAGGCCGAGCGAAAGGGCGCTATCTTTGGATAGCGCCCTTTCGCATTTAATAATGTTTCGTGTTCCAATCAAACCCAATTCGGGGATCATTCCAAGCGATGCGCTTTTCATCGGGTTCGTCTTTTTCATACGCGTGCGTCGTCAAATAGATAATTGAGAGCGGCGTGTTGCCAAGCACTCGGTATCCGTGGGCAACAAAACGGGGAATAAGAAGCACAATGGGATTGGACTCGCCCATATAATACACATCGGTTTCTTTGTACGTCGGTGAAGACCGACGTGTATCATACAAAACCACTTGTGCGTTTCCAGCTGGAAAGAACCAAACATCATCTTGTTTTTCATGATAATGAAAGGCTTTAATAACGCTGGATAACTCATTGACAAAGACATCTGGCCAAATTGCGTGAGTATCGATTCGTCTTCACGGACAAGTTCAGCAAAATAGCCGCGATCATCATGATGTTTTACGAGCTGTTTTACTTTGACACCTTCGATCAAAGGAACCTCTCCTTTCACATTCATCACTCATCTTATTCAACTGGACCTTGATTCATGACCACGCCTAACCGGTTCACTAGGCACACCAAAAAACCATCAGCTCCACACGGCTGATGGTTATCACGTTTATTTCATAGCAATGTACCCCAGATCAACAAAAGCCCTACCTGCTCTTTTGCCTTTACGGCTCCAATGGCCGCCCCTTAAAGATCTGGATGAAATGGTTGAATGGTCGTTATCTTATGTTACGTCAACTTGCTTATTTAAGCTCAATATGAGCACAAGCCTCGCTTCCATTCTCTTCTCGTGAAATTCACATGGGAAGGGTAAAGTCGAGGGATCTGTGTGAGTAGCTAGCAACTACACAACGTCCAGCATACCATATTGAGGAGAAAAGTCAAGAGACTATAATGAGCGGACGAGTCCTCCATCGACGAGTAACGACTGCCCGGTCACATACGTATTCGCTCCTGATGCGAGGAACACAACTGTTTTAGCAAACTCTTCTGGTTCTCCGTAGCGACCCGCCGGAATCTTTTTCTCTGACTCTTTTTTAATGTCTTCAGGTTCTTTGTCTTGTTTGTTCGCCGCAATAGCGTCAAGCTCTGCCACCCGGTCGGTTGCAATACGTCCAGGTCCTACTGTATTGACAAGAATGTCTTCCCCAGCAAGTTCTGTAGCAAGGCTTTTCGTCAAGCCGAGCACCCCTGCGCGAAACGTATTGGAGAGAACCATTCCGTCAAGCGCCTGTTTAATTGACGACGATGTAATGTTAACGATCCGACCAAATTGTTGTTTTTTCATGTAAGGTAACACCGCTTGTGTCGTCCGTACATAACTAAGTAAATTCAATTCATACGCTTGCTGCCAATCTTCACCCGTCATATCTTCAAACAGACCTGCTCTTGGCCCCCCGCTATTGTTAATGAGGATGTCGACTCCGCCAAGTGTTTCAACGGTTTCATTCACAAGCGCTTGTAAATCCTTTTCCTTCGTAATGTCACTTGAGAAAAAATGAACGTTCTCGTTCCCCGTTTCTTGTTTGATCGTATTTGCTGTTTCTTCTAGAGCACTTTCGTCTCGGCTCGTAATAACGACGTGGCTGCCTTCGTGCGCAAAAGCCGTCGCAATCGCACGACCTAGTCCCTTACTCGCAGCGAGAACGAGCACTCGCTTATTGTCTAATGATAGATTCATGCCAACACATCCTTTTTTTAATCAGCTGCTTTCACAGGATTGGTGAGCGGTAAAAAGCCGTCAATCTCACACCCGACAATATCCCCTTCTTGGAGATGTACAGCACCAGGTGTACCCGTCGAGATAATATCCCCAGGGTGGAGTGTCATCACTTTAGAATGAAAGGATACGAGCATTTCTGGCGAGAATGTCATGTGAGCAATCGTATTTTTTCGATGTAGCTCGCCATTGTGCATCGTACGCACTTCGAGACTGTGAAGATCTTCTACCTCATCACGGGTCAAAAAGACCGGACCGAAGCTGAAAAACGTATCAAAGCTTTTGGACCGCGTAAGATACCTCGGATTCTTCTCTAAAATATCTTCTGCTGTCATGTCAATAATCGTCGTATAGCCTGCAATCACATCGAATGCCTCATGTTCCTCAACGTCCTTACACGTTTTCCCAATAATTATACCTAGCTCTGCTTCGCCGGTCGTGCGCTCAGATTGCGGGGGCAACTTTATCGTCTCTCCTGGACCGATAATTGTCGTTACAGGTTTCATAAAACTTGCCGGTTCTGTATTGGGAGCCACTTCGTTTAAGTCAGCGGCATGATCGACATAATTAAGGCCGATCCCCCATATTTTCTCAGGGTCTCGGTAAAGAGGTCCCCAAGTGACGTCACAAAGAGGCAAGACTCCACGTATTTCAGTGACGATGTGTTGCTTGTTCGCTAACCACCTGGCAAGCTCCGAGAGTTGGTCGCTTTCAATCAGCGGTTTCATCTTCACTTCAAAGTCTAACCGATAATGATCGTTAATGCACTCAATCGGCACGACCACATCGTCAAGTAAAATTCCTGCTTTTTCTTGATCATTTGCAATAACCGTCACTAGCTTCACGAAAACTCCCCATTTCTAATAGAGTGATGGCACGCGATTCGTTAAATTTGGCACTGCTTTTCGAAACTGTTGTACTTCTGAAAAGTCCAGGTCAGCAACGACCGTCTCCTCGTCAACGGGTGACGCACGGACAATTAAGTTCCCCCACGGAGAGTAGACTAATGAATTTCCAGAGTAATCCACGTCATTATGTGAGCCAACAGCATCACACGCAACAATATAGCATTGATTTTCGATTGCTCTCGCCTTTAACAACGTATCCCAATGGTCTCTTCTTGCCGCTGGCCACTCTCCAACGACAAAAATCACTTCCGCTCCTTGCAACGCTAGCGATCGAAACAACTCAGGAAAACGTAAATCATAACAAATCAATACGCCAGCTCGAGCAGACGATACAGGAAAGACCGTCGGTTTCTCTTGGCCACGTACGAGATAGTCAGGCTCATTTAACATCGGCACGAGATGAATTTTGTCATACCGATGAACGCACGTACCGGTATGATCATAAACAAGACTACGGTTCACGATGCCGTCCGCTGTTTTCACAGCCATGCTGCCGGCAACGATCATCACATTATGTGTCTTCGCTTGCTCGATTAGAAACGACTCCGTCACCCCTCCTTCTTGTTCGGCAATGTCTTCAAGTTGTTCGAGCGCATACCCGGTCGTCCACATCTCAGGTAAAACAACGACGTCAGGTGCATATTTGTTCACTTCTTCACGCATCCACTCTTCGACCCGTTGTCGATTTTCAAGAGGGCTACCTGCTACTACACGCATTTGATATTGTAAGACTTTCATTTGGATCGTCCTTTTTAAAAGAGATTTAATGCTTGAATTCTTGACATCGCTTCTTTAATCTTCGTTTCGTCGTTCACAAGCCCGATACGCACGTATCCACGCCCGTGTTCACCAAAGCCATTGCCAGGCGCAACGGCGACGTGAGCTTCGTGGAGAAGCTGTGTAGCAAATTCGGTTTCACTCAACCCATTTGGTACTTTAAACCATGCAAAAAATGAGCCTTTCGGTGCCTCTTGTGCCCACCCAATTCGCTTTGCTTCTTCAACGAGTACATTTCTTCTCTTCTCATACATTTGTTGAAGCTCTGTTACTCCTGCTTGCGATGATGTTAAAGCGGTCGTCGCCGCTCGTTGAACCGCCCCAAACAGGCTTACGTATTGGTGATCTTGAAGCACATTTAAATGCTTAATGACCGAGCGGTTCCCGACCGCAAAGCCGACGCGCCACCCTGCCATATTGTACGTCTTAGAAAGTGTATAGATCTCAATGCCGTTTTCTTTAGCCCCTTTTGTTTGCATAAAACTTGGATGTTTCACGCCATCGAAGCTAATGGCTCCGTATGCAAAATCATGGACTGTACAGATGTCATGATCGTTAGCAAATCGGACGGTTTCTTCAAAAAACGCAGAAGACGCCACCGCCCCTGTCGGGTTGTTTGGGTAGTTGAGAAATAGCAACTTTGCATCATCTCGCACCCGAGCCGGAATGTCTTCATACTGAGGAAGGAATCCGTGTTCATGGCGCAGTGGCATCATGTGCATGTTCGCTTCTTGCATCGCAACCCCTGACCAATAGTCAGGGTACCCAGGGTCGGGAACGAGGGCAACATCCCCGCGGTTCAATAAACATTGACTCACTTCAACGAGGCCGCCTTTGCCCCCAAAAAGAATGCACACTTCTTCATTTGGATCTAGGTCCACATCATATTGATTTTTGTAAAATTCGGCAACCGCTTCTTTAAAAAACGAGAAACCTTGAAACGGTGAATACCGATGAAATTGCGGGTCTGTTGCCGCTTCTTGTAAAGACTTGATAATGTGGTCTGGTGTCGGTTGGTCCGGGCTACCTTGGGCAAGGTTTATAATATCTGCCCCTTGTGACTTTAATGCCACAATGGATTTTTCCAATTTCGAAAAATACTGTTCGGGCAAACGACGAATCATCGTTGAAGCCGCGTATTGTTTCACCTTTTGTTCAGCACCTTCCGTTTTAGTTCTTTTCAGTCTAACATGTGTTCATAGATATGTATTTCTAATTTTCTTTTTCTTCGATATACTAAATAATAGAGAAAGGAGGGCAATATGATGAAAATTCTAGTCGTCGGCGCGGTGCCGTCGGGGGTTACTTCGGAGCAAGGCTTCATGAAGCGGGACAACAAGTCACATTCCTCGTTCGATCGAAGCGACGTGTTCAACTCCAAAAAAATGGACTCATCGTAAAAAGCAGAAATGGTGATTTGAACATCTTCGACCTCATCTTATCACAACAGCAGATGTCGGAGCTTTTGATGTGGTTCTTATGAGCACAAAATCGTATCACCTCCATGATGCAATCGAAGATGTATTGCCTTTTGTCCATTCAGAGACCATCGTCATTCCTTTGCTTAATGGCATTCAACATCTCGATGTGCTCGATTCTGCTTTTTCCAAAACACAAGTGTATGGAGGGGTTGCCTTTATTGAATCGACCTTATCCGAAGATGGGCACATCCTTCACCAAGGGGCGAATGCCTTGATGATGTATGGTCGAAGAACACATTCTGCTCCGCCCTCTGCCACTCAGGTTGAAAAAGCACTTTCTTCTGTTTCTGATATTAAGTCTCGAGAGAACATTGAAAGTGACATGTGGCAAAAATATATGCTCATCACGATTCTTTCCGGAGCAACGACCCTTTTTCATACCGATGTCGGCACAATTCGAACCTCTACAAGTGCAGGGTCATTTATCGATCGCTACATAAATGAAGTTGCTAGGTTGATTGAACAGATTGCACCAGAAATGGATGCAGAGCGTTTGCAACAAAAAGCGAAGCGACAATGGCAAAACCTTGACGCTTCTTTTAAAGCTTCGATGCAAAAAGATAAAGAAAAAGGACAAGCCGTCGAGTATGAGCATATTCAAGGGTACCTGTTGGAGAAAGCGAAAGCGTATCATTTGGACGCGCCTGCATTACAAGTCGTGTATGCCAATCTTGAACTTTACGAACAAATACGAAAGGGTGATTTTCAATGACACAAGCGATTCAACAATACCGACAAGATGTACGAACTGAAGAGACATGGGATTTAACGAATCTTTTTGCGTCAGACAAGTCGTGGGAGAAAGCTTATGAAGAACTCGAAATGATTCTTCCGCGGTTAAAGCCTTATCAAGGAACGCTACATGAAAGTGCCAAACAGCTGCTGGACTGCTTGAAAACGTACGAAAACATGATGCAAATGCTCATTCCCGTCGCCACTTACGCGATGCTTAAAGTGGCCGCAGATGGAAGTGATGCGAACAATCAAAGCCGGCAAGGGAAAGTAAGTCAACTTCAAGCAGCCTTTAGCCGAGCAAGTGCTTTTATCAATTCAGAAATCGTTAAAATAGATGATGAGACGTTGCACCAATTTTTTAAAGATAATGACGAGCTACACACGTATGAAGTACAAATTCAAAAAATCCGAAAAAATAAAGATTACATGCTCTCTGATGAGACTGAGGAAGTGCTTGCTGCTTTAAATGAATCACTACGTGCTCCGTTTTCAATCTACAAACAGGGCAAGGCAGCCGACCTTTCATTCGCTGACTTTCAAGATGACAAAGGAAATACTCACCCGCTTACTTTTGCTCTTTTTGAAGATAAATACGAGTTCTCAAAAGACGCGAGTATCCGAAGAAATGCCTACAAAACCTTTATTGATGGGCTGAGCAACTACCAGCATACGTTTGCAGGAACATACGCCGCAGAAGTGACGCGACAAGTGAACGTGTCTCGTTTGCGAGGATACCCTTCTGTCACTGACATGCTCCTTCATGAACAAGATGTGGAGCCGGCGATGTACCATCGACAAATTGATACGATTTACAACGAATTAAGTCCATACATGCAACGATATGCGACGTTAAAGAAAAATGTACTCGGGCTCGATGAGCTCACTTTCGCTGATCTAAAAGCACCGCTTGACCCAGACTATGATCCAGACATTAGCTTCGAAGAAGCGTTCTCCTTAATTAAAGATTCTCTAAAAGTCATGGGTGAAGACTACAACAAGATGATTGACCGAGCGTATGAAGAGCGATGGGTTGACCGAGCGGAGAATGTCGGAAAACAAAACGGAGCATTTTGCGCAAGCCCTTATGGTGCGCATCCTTATATTCTCATGACGTGGACAAACATGATGCGCGGCACGTTTATCCTCACCCATGAACTCGGGCACGCTGGCCACTTTTATACAGCGCATCAACATCAGAAGCTTGGTAGCGCCAGACCGTCAACGTACATGATCGAAGCGCCTTCGACGATGAATGAAATGCTGCTCGGTGACCACCTTTTAAAAACCGCGGATAGCAAAGAGATGAAACGGTGGGTGGTCCTCTCATTATTAGGTACGTATTATCATAACTTTGTGACCCACTTACTTGAAGCCCACTTCCAACGGGAAGTGTATCAAGCTGCAGAAGAAGGAACGATTTTAACAGCAGACAAATTGAATGAACTCAAACTTGCGACACTTCAAGGTTTTTGGGGGGACACGGTTACTTTTGATAAAGGCGCCGCACTTACATGGATGCGCCAGCCTCACTATTACATGGGCTTATATCCTTACACGTATTCGGCAGGTCTCACCGCATCCACCTATGCATCGAGAAGAATTATTGAAGAAGGAGCCCCAGCAGTCGAGCGTTGGTTAGACATGCTACGAGCTGGGGGATCGAAATCTCCGCTTGAGCTACTCAGTATTGCAGGGGTTGACCTTTCTACCGCAGAGCCGATTTCTGAAGCCGTTAATTATGTCGGTTCGCTCGTGCAGCAGTTAGAAGAAAGCTACGCATAACCATCGTTTCGATCAGAGCCGTTATTCTAGACGACGGCTCTTTTCTATGCCAAGAAGTTCATTCTTCACCTTCCCATGCTCGGACGACCATGGTCGTGTTTGACCAAAAAAGTCGCTCGCCTTTCTGCCCTAACGCATCGAGCCGAAGTGCGATTTGATTGAGCCATCTCCTGTTTTTTTCGGTCACTTTTCTTTTTCACGGTGTATATTTTCCGCCCTTTCTTTGCAATCGCTTTTTTTGCACTGCTTGGTCAACTGCTTTACAATCAGAAATAGAAAAGGGTGTGAAATAATGGCAAAAATCTATGTACTCCATGAAAATGATGAATGGACAGCTCCACTAAAAACCGCCCTTGAAACGCTTGGTGCAGAATTTGAATTGTGGCACTTGCATGAAGGGTCGGTCAACTTAATGGAAGCCCCGCCTGAAGGTGTATTTTACAACCGTATGAGCGCGTCTTCACATACACGGGGACACCGGTACGCTCCAGAATATACCGCTGCGGTCCTTCGTTGGTTAGAAAGCTACAATCGCACCGTTTTCAACGGTACAGAAGCGTTACAGCTAGAATTAAGTAAGGCGGCTCAATACACGAGCTTGGTTTCACATGGCATTCGTGTGCCAGAGACGATTGCAGCTAGCGGAAAACAAGCAATTCTCGATGCGAGTAAACAGATGGGGAGCACCTCTTTTATTACGAAGCATAACCGGGCAGGTAAAGGACTTGGCGTTCATCTTTTCCAAGACACAGCTGGGTTAGAACGCTACTTACAGACAGATTTTGAACCCTCCATTGATGGGATTACGCTTTTGCAAACATACATTAACAACCCCGACTCTTTGATTACACGGTGCGAATTCGTAAACGGGAAGTTTCTGTATGCAGTGAATGTGGACACGTCTGATGGCTTTGAACTTTGCCCAGCAGATGTGTGCCAGATCGATGATGCTTTTTGCCCGACAACCGATCAGCCTCGGGATAAATTCTCAATCATCCCGAACTTCCAACACGAAATCATTGAAAAATATGAGCAATTTTTGCAAACACATCGCATATCTTTTGCAGGGATTGAATTTATTCGTGATGAGTTCGGCACACTGTACACATACGACGTCAACACGAACACAAACTATAACAAAGACGCTGAAGAAAAAGTCGGCATCTACGGATGAAGCATGTCGCTGACCAACTCGTAGCGGCTTTAGCGTCAGAATTGCATCAAAACGCATGAACGCCAAAAGAGCGTTCCCTAAATTCATGAAAAGCAGGTGATTGTTCATGGCAACTTCGTACACGTCGAGAGAAGACGTACCTGAACAAGAAAAATGGGACCTAACCGATTTATATGAAAACGAAGAGGCTTGGCAAAAAGATGTGGATACGTGCAAACAGCTTGCAGATGAATTGGCTCAATTCGAAGATCACATTACAGATGCCTCTTCCCTTCTCGCTTATCTAAAAAAACAAGAGCAACTTTCCCTCATTGCCCGCAAAGTTTTTGCGTATAGCATGTTTTTGTCTGACATTGATACTCGTGACACAAATGCGCAAAGGTTAAGTGGCAAAGCTGCGCAGCTCAGCGTAAAAATGAGTGAAGCAACCGCCTTTTTTATGCCATTTCTGCTCAGCTTGTCCAAAGATACGTTAACGTCTTACATTAACGAAGAAAAAGAGTTGCAGTACTTTGAAGATGAGTTGTGGAAATCATTTCGCTATAAACCACACGTTCTTTCAAAAGAACAAGAAGAGCTGCTTTCTCAACTGAGCGAGACGATTGGAGCTCCGAGCAATACGTACAATATGTATAATAACGCCGACATCCAGTTCGGCATGGTTCACAATGAAGAAGGCGAAGAAGTTCAGCTTACAAGAGGCATGTACTCAAAAATGCTTGAAGACGAAGACCGAGACGTTCGAAAAGCAGCGTACAAAGCATACTACAAGCCGTATTTGGAGATGAACAATACAATTGCGACGAACTATGCATCCGAAGTGAAAACAAATGCCAGTCTCGCAAAGATCCGCAATTACAACTCAGCCTTGGATGAAGCGTTGTTTAGCGACAACATTCCGAGTGAAGTATATGAGAACCTTCTTCAAGCCGCCAAAGACAATAGCCAACCACTACACGATTATGCGAAGCTTCGTAAAGAACGTCTAGCGGTTGAAGAACTTCGTCAGTATGACTTAAGTGCACCGATTGTCGCTGGTATTAAAGAAGACATCCCTTATGACGAGGCGTACGAGACGATGATCAAGCGCTTATGCCCCTTGGCGATGATTATATCGAGCAGCTACGTGCATTTAAAGACAAGCGCTACATCGATGTTCGAGAGACGAAAGGAAAGAAATCTGGGGCGTATAACATGGGCGTTTACGGTGTTCACCCGTTCGTTCTCTTAAATCACAACGATGACTTAAACAGCTTGTTTACACTCGTACATGAGATGGGCCATGCGCTCCATAGCCACTATTCAAGCAAAATGCAGCCGCAAATCTCAGCGTCGTACAAAATCTTCGTCGCCGAAGTTGCCTCTACAGTGAATGAAGTGTTGCTCATCCAGCACCTACTAAAAGAAACGACCGATCAAAAAAAACGCGCCTACTTGCTCAACCATTTTATTGAGCAATTTCGAGGAACGTTCTTTACACAAGTGATGTTTGCCGATTTCGAAAAACAAACCCACGAACGAGCTGAAGCCGAAGAACCGCTCGATGCGGCTTCCCTTAATGAACTGTATGAAGGTTTATTCCGGACATACTTCGGTGATGAGATCGTGTTTGATGATGAAGTAAAATACGGATGGTCACGCATCCCCCATTTTTACCGCGCGTTTTACGTTTACCAGTACGCAACGGGCTTTGTTTCAGCCATTGACATTGCGATGAGAATTCTTGATGGCGACGAAGAAACATTGAAAAATTACCATACGTTCTTGCAAAGTGGAAGTGTGAAAGATCCTCTTGACTTGCTCCTTGATACTGGAGTGACTTAACGTCTGATGAGCCAATTAAAAACGCCATGAAAATGTTTAAAGACACTGTCGATGAACTTCGGAAATTAGACGTGTAGAATAGAAAAAAATAAAAAGAGAGGCACAGGCGAACTCCCGTGCCTCTCTTTTTATTTCATAATTAATCTGCCACACCGAGGGCAATTTTTGCGTAACGTGACATCTTGTCCTTCGTCCAAGGCGGATTCCAAACGATGCTCACTTCCACTTCGCCAATTTCCTTGTTTTCACTTAAATCAGCGAGGGCATTTCTCACTTCTGATTGAATCATCCCTGCAAGTGGACAACCCATCGATGTGAGTGTCATAATAACGGTCGTATTCATGTTCTCATCAAGATCAATGTCATAGACGAGACCGAGATTAACAATATCAACACCAAGCTCTGGGTCAATTACATTTTCCAGTTCGGCAAGAACTCGTTCTCTCGTTTCTTCTAATAGCTTTTCATCAGCCATGATTTCACCTCAACAATCATTGTTCGAGAAGGATTTCAACTCCTTCACTTTCCTCCATCATACTGGAACTTTGGCTTGATCTCAATCGCTTTGCTTAAAGGAGTTGTATTATGCAGTTACAAACCGCTTTTTTTGAGCGAGATACGCTAATTGTAGCCCGTGAATTAATCGGTAAACATTTCGTTCATCACACAGAAGAAGGCGAGGTACTCAAAGGCCGCATTGTAGAAACTGAAGCTTATATCGGCCTGATGACCGAGCAAGCCACACATTTGGCGGCAAGATCACGAACAAAAACAAAACGATGTTTGGAAATGCCGGCGTTCTATACGTGTACATTAATTACGGCATTCACCATTGCGTAAATGTCGTGACGAAAGGAGCGGGTTACCCAGAAGGCGTTCTTATACGAGCTGTAGAGCCTTTAGAGGGGCTCCAGCACATGAGTCACAGACGCTTTCAGAAACCACTCCACGAATTAAAGGAACGAGAAATGTTCCAGTTAACGAACGGACCCGGTAAACTCGGACAAGCCTTCCACATTCAAAAACATAAACATAACGCCCACTCTTTAAACAGTGAGACGTTATACCTTGAGGAAGGGTCGGGTTGTGGTGACATCGTTACCTCGCCACGAATCGGCATTCCAAATAGTCAAGAAGCGAAAATGTATCCGTGGCGTTTCTTTGAAAAAGACAACCCGTACGTATCCAAATCTCCTAAACGTTAAACCGTTTAACAAATGTTTCTAAACGATCGGCCGCTTCTTTTAGATTGTCCATACTGTAGGCGTACGAAATGCGAATGAACCCTTCGCCATACGTTGAAAAAGCGGTCCCAGGAACTGCAGCCAACTGTGCTTCATTTAACAAGCGATCGGCAAATTCAAAAGAACTAAGCCCTGTTTTTTCAATGGAAACAAACAAGTAAAACGCGCCGCTTGGACTTGCAAACGGCAAGTTCATGGCATCTAACCTTTCCATTATATAATCTCGTCGCTTTTGATACGCTTCGCGCATCACTTGAGGGTCGTCTTGTCCATGTTCTAACGCCTGAAGCGCTGCATATTGAGAAACGGAAGACGCACAAGACACGTTATACTGATGAACTTTTAACATCTGTTTCATTAATGATGCGGGTCCGAATAGAAAGCCAATACGCCATCCTGTCATGCTGTGAGATTTTGATACACCATTGACGACAAACGTTCGCTCTTTCATCTTCGGCAATGATGCGATGGACACATGAGTTCCCTCATAAACAAGCTCGCTGTATATTTCATCACTAATAATAAATATTTGTTGATTTACGAGCACATCGGCAATCGCTTGAAGTTCTTGCTCGTTCAACGTGACACCCGTCGGGTTGGATGGGTAAGATAAGATCACAGCTTTTGTTTTCGATGTGATCTTTTCTTGTAATGCCTCAGCCGTTAATTTAAATTGTGTTTCCCTCGTATCAACCCACACCGGTTCAGCCCCTCTCATACGAATCAATGACTCGTACGCCGGATAGGCCGGCGCTGGGACAATCACTTCATCACCTTCATTAATCAACGTGCGCATCACAAGATCCAACGCTTCGCTAGCCCCTACCGTCGTGATGACTTCCGTTTGTGGGTCGTAATCGAGGTTGTAATTCGAATTTAAGAAGCGAGACGCAGCTTTTCTTAAAGGGAGAATCCCTGCGTTTGGGGTGTACGTCGTGTTGCCTTCATTAATCGCTTGAATCGCCGCCTCTTTCACGTGATCGGGCGTTGGAAAATCCGGTTGCCCGAGTGTGAGTTGTACCGCATTCGGCACTTCACTCACCCGATTAAAAAATTGACGTATTCCAGAGACTTCAATCGATTGAACATTGTCATTTACAAGTTTTTCCCATTCACTCATTCGCCTTCATCCTTTGCTATAGCCGTTTTTCTATTTTTACATACTTTTCTTTTCTAGAGAAGTGATAGAAATGTAGAAGGTTTTTCTGTACAATAGTGACACGAGGTGATCAATCATGGCAAGACCTGATGAACGAGTATTGTTTCATGTAGACGGATACCAGTTCAAAAAAGCGAAACAAGACGGACATGTGTTTATTACGACTCCCGAAGGGGTGAATGTTACAGTGCACGTGAATGTCCTTAAGTCCTTTTTGTCGTCTGTAGAGTCAGACGCGGACTTATCACAACAATTCGGATTACGTTAATTCGGATTGTTTTTATTTCAATGATCAAGTAATTTCATGTTAGTGAAAGGAAAGATTTGGGTAACATACTATATACCGTCTAACATTTAAATACACAATGTTAGAAATTTGGAAGGAGGAAGGTAAAGGTGTAGGGAATTAAACCTTTACTGTGAATATGTCTAAACATTATACATATGAAACAAAACGCCCGGATATAGTATTTGCCATATCCGCGATTTTAGTAGCGGCGTTCGTGCTTTGGGGGGCTCTTGGCACAGAGTCAATGGATGCGGCTGCCAACACCGCTATGGACTTTATGCTAGAGAACTTCGGTTGGTATTATATGATAATTACTGCATTCTTTGTTGCTCTTTCCCTTTTCCTTGTTGTGAGTCCGTTTGGTAAGATTCGACTCGGAAGTTCAGATGACCGACCCGAATATAATTACCCGACATGGATAGGAATGATCTTCGCAGCAGGTATTGGTGTTGGTTTTGTGTTTTGGGGGGTTGCTGAACCTGTCCTCTATTTCGACGATCCACCTGACAATGTTGTGCCAGGTACTGCTGAAGCTGCGACTGTCGGTCTAAGGTACGGTGTATTCCATTGGTCACTACACGTTTGGGCCATCTTCGGACTCGTTGGACTCGTTCTCGCTTATGTACAGTTTCGAAAAAATCAACCTGCCTTAATTAGTTCGGCATTCACCTCATTAATGGGTGACAAAATTGCTGGCTGGCCAGCAAAAAGTATCAACATCTTTGCTGTTCTTGCAACGGCCATGGGTGTGGCGACAACATTTGGTTTAAGCGCTCTGCAAATGTCCGGTGGTTTATCGTATATTAGTAATATTGAGAATAACTTTCTCACTCAGTTTACGATTATCGGGATTGTGACGGTACTCTTTATGGTTTCTGCGGCTTCCGGTGTGAATCGCGGGATCAAATATTTGAGTAATGTCAACCTTGTTCTCGCCGCAGTGTTATTACTCTTTGTCATTATTGCGGGGCCGACCATCTTTATTGCCAACAACTTTGTTGAAGTGCTAGGCGGTTATATTGCAAACATCATTCCAATGAGTTTGCAAATGACACCATACTCAGATTCCGATTGGCTCGGAAACAATACGATTTTCTTCTGGGCTTGGCACATGTCTTGGGCGCCATTTATTGGTTTGTTTATTGCAAGAATTTCACGTGGACGTACCGTACGTGAATTTATGATGGGTGTTCTTTTACTCCCTTCTCTCGTCGGTGTAATTTGGTTTACAGCGTTTGGTAGCACTGGACTTTTCCAAGAAATCGAGCAAAACACAGGCATCGCAAGTGTTGTCGCAGACAATCCAGAAAATGCACTCTTTGACATGCTGAGCGGTTTGCCAATTGCTTTTATTACGAGTGTTCTCGCCTTTATTTTAATTGGTATTTTCTTCATTACCTCCGCCGACTCTGCTTCATACGTACTTGGAGTTATGACATCACAAGGCGGCTTAAAACCAATGCTTTCAATCAAATTTATCTGGGGCGTACTCATTGCTGGTACGGCTAGTGTACTCTTGTTAACCGGCGGTTTGGAAGGCCTACAAACGGCAGCCATTGCGTCAGCGCTTCCGTTTAGTTTCATTATGATCGCCATGATTATCTGCATGCTGATCATGATGGGTCGAGATTTGAAAGAGATTCGAAGAAACGAACAGATCGCTCGTACTGAACAACTAAAAGAAGACATTAAAGAAGAATTCTACGACGACTGGAAACAGGAAGTTACGAAGAAATTAAAGAAGAAATCAAAGAAGATATGGAAGAAACAAAACGAGAAGAACCGAACAAAGACCCACAAGATAGTGAGAAAAAGAACGATTAAACAAACGGGATGGCCCAATCATTTGATGGAGCCATCCCGTTTTTATATGAGACAGTGGCATTACAGTTTCGCTTTGGAACCGACATTGTCGATTGTTGCTCGTCACTACAAGGTTCGCGGGCAATACGAAGAACGTTTATCGAAAGGTAACTAGACTTGACCGATGGTGATTACTTCGCACAAGGAATATCATGACCTGTCACTTATATGACAATCCAATCCTCAAACCGGGCACTTTCGCCCCTCAACGGTCACATATATCGCGATTTGTGACCGTTGACTCCGTTTATGTGCGGATTCACGTTTAAAATAATGATTTTTCTTTCTAAAGTGTCACATAAATGAATATATGGGGCGTTTGGACTTCTTTCCACACACCGTAGACAGTAGGCAGAAACGTAAACCGCATCGCCTTATGCTCTGGCGTGCATAAGGGCGATTCTTGACCACCGATGTTGCACTTGTGCTCTGGAGTGCAATCAACCACTTGTACTTGAAAGTAAAGGCCGATATCTTATGTTCATACCATTTAGAAGTGAAGCAGCCATTAGAAAGCTCCAAACTTCAACACGTGCATATTACTCAATGCTCGTTGCGCTAGAAAAACGATCGAGCCAGCGAAAATCTCCATTTAACGATTGTACACTTACCTGTTCGTTGACAATTGTAATAAATTTTCCATCTCCAATATAGATGCCAACGATTGTTGGGTCATCAAAAAATATGAGGTTTCCGACTTGTAACTCCTCAATGTGAACGTCATCACCGAAATCTCTTAGCTCATCCCAGCTTGTTGGCAATTGAACGTCTTCCCCTTGCTCATAAATATGAACAATAAATGAAAGAGAAGTATCATTGAACGATTGACCAATGAGTCCCTCTGCTACTCGGGCCGCTCCATTTTCTTCGGTTTGGTGTGTATAGGTATTTGCACCAATAAACCGAGGTGGCCAGTAGTCACTCGTTGTAAGATCAATGACAGTTACTCCATTGGCGACGGTCGCCGCAATCATTTGATTGTTCCCAATATAGATGGCGGGGATAATGCTTGAGCCTTGGAAAAATAACACGTCGCCAGGTTGTGCATCTGCGTCACCTATTGGTGTCCCCTGCTCCATTTGTAATCTCCCAAAACGGGGCATATTGTAGTCCCACGCTTTTTTAAAGACATACTGCACAAGTCCTCCTGTATCAAACCCTTCGTTTGAATTGTTACCACCTGACTGATAGTCTGAACCTAATAATTGAAAGGCTTCATAAACGACATCATTTTCAAATGAAATGGTTAGATCATCAAATCGCTTCGCCCCAGTGAAATGATCTCGCCAATATTGTGTCATATGAGAGATCGTTGTCTGCCCTTCTTCTCCGGTAGCATGAACGATGTAATCATCACCCAAATAGACCGCTGTATGAGAAATATCAGACTGCCACGTACCGGAGAAATAAAGAACATCACCAGGCTGAAGCTCATCGTCCAAGTCGATCGCTTCTATATCGGCTCCTTCAGGAATCATCGTCTCTCCTACTTCCCACTGCTTATAGCTAATGCGTGGCAAATAGATGTCCATCGCATCGCGAAAAAGCATTTGCACTAAAAACGAACAATCAAACGCATCCAATGTACTGCCCGTCATTAAATATGGTGTTCCTAAATACTTCATCGACTCTCGCACTACCGGATGGTCGGCGTTTTCGTACGTGGACGGATGAGCTTTCTCAAGTAGTTCACCGGTATAACGGACCGCACCAACATAACGCTCTTCATAATAGCGATTATATTCCATGTGTCGCTCCTCAACACCCGACGATGTCGCTATAATAAATTGGTCATTTTCAGCATAGATGCCAACGATGAGTTCTTGCTCATCATTTTCGAAGAATACAAGATCTCCAGGTTCGAGCTCGTCTCGCTCAACCGAGTCACCGGTTTCAAACAATGAAGCTGTCCGCATCGACAACCAACTACCTGTAATCTCTTCAAATACATAAAACACGAATGATCCAGAGTGAAACCCTTCATCCGGGTTTGTGCCAGAACGATTGTACGGACTCCCAATCAGCTCTCTCGCCAGTTCAACAATTTCATCGTCTGTAGAAACTGGTGGTTCAGTGCTTTCAAAATGCCTTGCGCCAATATAGCGCTCACCCCAATAACTGCTCGTCTCCATATTCCGCTCAGAAATGCCTTCACTCGTCACAATGACAAATCTTCCGTGACCAATATAAATTCCTGACATTAAGTACGAACCTTGGAAAAAGACGGCATCACCAGGCTCTGGTTCCGATACAGCATCACCTTCAATCCATTGTTGGACAGCGGACCGCGGCAATGAAATTTGTTTTGATTCAGCGTACACATGTTGAACAAATTCCGATGTGATCCAATTCTGAACATTCTCCCCTAACAAAACAATCGCTAGTGTCGCTGCTTCATCAGTTACATCATGATCAAACCGAACGGCTCCAGTGTATGCATTTTCCCAATATGCACTCGAATGTAAGTTTCGTAGAGAGATTCCCTCGCTCGTCACAATGACAAAGTTCCCCTCACCCAAATAGATACCAGACATCAAGCCTGTTCCCTGGAAAAAAACAACGTCACCAGCTTTTAACGCCTGTTTCTCAACAGGATCGCCGACTTGTTGTTGCTCATTGGCATACCTTGGTATGCTCTTTGACTTCGCTTCTTGGAAAACATACTGAACAAACTCTGATGTTAACCAGTCGCCTGAACTTTCCCCGATCATCTGCTCGGCCAATGCTGCTGCAGGATCGGTTGGTTCTTCTGCTGTTGCTACTCCAGAGAAACTAGCCATCATCACTACAAGAATTATCCCTATTAATCGAATGATCAGCTTTCCCACCACCTTATTTGATATATGAATTGCAAACTCTCATTATAGGTGATGATCGCTAAACATGACGATGGGCATAAGTTACTTTATATACACTTCACTTGTGGATGCACTTTCAATAAAGAAGCTACGAGAATCCACTCTCGTAGCTTTTTTGTCTAGTATGGATCTGAAGATTGACCCATTTCACGTGATTTTTCTACAGCTTCATCATGTTTTGCTTTCGTGCTTGCGATTTGCTTCTCGATACCTTCTTTTAGTCGTTTGCCGTATTCTTGATCGGCTTCTGTACAGTTTTTAATCATCGTTTCTTGAATGCGAGTATCCGCATCTGCGAGCGCTCCAGATAAGTTTGTAATGAGCTCATCACGCTCCCAATCATTGAACCTCCGCCACGTCTCACCTGCTTGTCCAAAGTTATTCGGGCGATTAATTGCTTCACGAACGAGCTTTCCGTGAATTTCGGGTTCATGAAACTTGCGACCTTCTCGATCTGCTTCTTGTAAGCTTCCAATTAAGGAAGGTTCATAATTGATATGTGGGTTATGACTCTTCGGACTATCGACGTGATAAGCCATTTGGCCATCTCGTTGATTTGTGGCGACTCGTTTTTTCGGCGCATTGATTGGCAACTGCAAGTAGTTGGCGCCAACACGATAGCGCTGAGTGTCGGAATAACTAAACGTCCGACCTTGCAACATCTTATCGTCAGAGAAATCCAAGCCATCGACAAGTACACCGGTTCCAAATGCTGCTTGTTCTACTTCTGCAAAATAATTTTGTGGGTTTTTATTGAGCGTCATTTTCCCAACTTTATACCATGGGAACTCGTCTTTGTACCATAGCTTCGTGTCATCTAATGGGTCAAAGTCAAGTTCTTTATGTTCACCGTCTTCCATAATTTGTACGTAAAGTTCCCATTCTGGATACTCCCCATCTTCAATGGCCTTGTACAAATCTTCAGTTGCATGATTAAAGTTCTGACTTTGAATATCATCCGCTTCTGTTTGGGTCAAGTTTTTGATGCCTTGCAACGGCTCCCAGTGATACTTCACAAGAACAGCTTTGCCTTCTGCATTAACCCACTTGTACGTATTCACACCAGACCCTTGCATTTGCCGGTAATTCGCAGGAATTCCCCACGGACTAAACAAAAACGTAATCATATGTGTAGATTCCGGACTGGAAGCAACAAAATCAAAAAACCGCTCCATATCTTGAACATTTGTGACTGGATCTGGTTTAAATGCATGCACCATATCAGGGAATTTTAACGCATCTCGAATAAAAAAGATCTTCAAATTATTTCCGACTAAATCCCAGTTCCCGTCTTCTGTATAAAACTTGACGGCAAAACCCCTAGGATCTCGCAACGTTTCTGGGGAATGTGTACCGTGAATAACGGTTGAAAATCGTACGAATACTGGCGTTTTCACTTTTGTGTTCGTGAACACTTTCGCTCTCGTATACTTGGAAATATCGTCATCTCCAACTTTTCCATACGATTCAAAATATCCGTGCGCACCCGCACCACGCCCATGAACGACACGCTCTGCCACCCGCTCTCGATCAAAATGACTCATTTTCTCTAAAAAGTCGTAGTTTTCAAGAGTAGAAGGCCCTCGGTTTCCGACCGTACGAATGTTCTGGTTGTCTTTGACCGGCTGACCTTGTCGATTTGTTAGTGTGTCATCATTCTCATTTTCTGCTTTTCGTTCATCATTTGCGTCCCCTGCGCCATCTGCGTTCGTTCCAAATGCACGCCATTTCTTTTCATCATCCATGTTGCTTCGCTCCTTCGCCTAGATGTTCCGAATTCAGTTCTATCGTTACCTGATCGGAAAAATCTATGCATCAAAACAATCCGTTACTGGACCTGACCAAACGGCTTTGTTCATATCAATGCGGTCATTACCGCTAAAGGGCACACCTTCATTTTCAAGCAGTTCTTTTTGAATGTCTGATCCCCCAAATACATGGTCTGCTGCTAGCGTACCATCTCGACGCACGACCCGGTGAGCTGGAATACGAGCACCGTGAGGCGTTCTTTGCAGTGCCCAGCCAACCGCCCGAGCACCTCTCGGGTTGCCGAGCCACCGTGCAATGAGACCGTACGTCGCAACAGAACCTGGCGGAATTTGTTTTGTGAGCACATATACTTCTTCGTAAAAGTTACTCATGAGCATCCCCTCTCGTTCCGACATCGGAACCATACTGCCCCCTGTCGACCAGACGAGGTGTGTAGTCTGTTTCCACGCCGTTTCAGTGAAATTCATTTCTATGTAACGTTTACCTGCTTCGGTATGTTCGAGTAAGTCTCGTCCTGCCAATCCAATCGCCGCTGAAGGCTCGAGGTAGATGTTTTGCTTAGAAAACATCTTTTTTTGGAGTTGAATCAACGTTTCATCACGCACCGTCATACACCCGCTCAAAAAAGGTTCGATTCGTTGACCGACAAACCGAGATGGCGTAGCCACAGCTAAACCGTCGGCAATCGTTTGATTTGTAAGGCCCGTATTATAAACTGAAGCGCTGTCATGAAGGCCCGTAACAAGTCCGAGTAACATCGATGGAGATGCGGTTGGTTCCATCATGAAGCCGTGCACATGCTCACCAAATTGCTGTTTTAAGCCGTAAAGAACCCCACCAGGCCACCACCTACCCCACAAGGCAAATACACAATGAGCGGATGGTTCGCATCGACACGGATGTTTTGTTCTTTCATTTGTCTCTTAACGAGAATTCCTGCCGTGCTATATCCCGTAAACAAAGTCTCTGACAACTCATCGTCAATAAAATGCCACTTCTCTTGTTTTGCCGCTTCATTTCGACCTGCTTTAACTGCAGAGCTGTAGTCTTGTTCGTGTTCTGTAACAATCGCACCGACGTCTCTAAGTTTACGTTTCTTCCAATCGCTTGCTTCTTTTGACATGTGTACTTCAACCGTGTAGCCAAAGGCCCGTCCAACGGTTCCGATGCTTAAGCCTAGATTGCCAGTAGAGCCAACGACAAATCCATAGGATGAAAAGATTCGCTTCGCTTCTGGGCGAGCGAGTTTCTCATAGTCGTCGTTTACAGAGTGCAACAGCTTGTGTTTGAAAGCAATCTGTTCGGTCACGTACAGAACTTCATAAATCCCCCCTCGCGCTTTTATCGAACCCGAGATCGGTAACAGGTCGTCCCGTTTCATCCACAGGTCTGTACCGAATTGATTATCGACAGGATGAATGATTGAATCTAATCCATCAATCTCTACACTTACATCTGTAAACAATAGAGACAGCACCGGTAAAAATCGTTGAATGCGCAAGAACGCGTCTTCTGTGGTTTGTTGATCGGCTAAAAATGAGTGATCTGTCGGTTCGTAATTAGGATTTGTCCATAGATTGGCTCGTTCCTCTACAACCCAATCTAACCCTTGTTGTTGCATCCACTCTTTCAGTTGCATGAGAATTCCTCCTATTTGATGGATTATTGGCATGTTTGTCCACCCGAAACGATATGTTAATACACAGGCAATCTTTTCGCCGACTACTTTTGATTGAAAGGGCGTTTCGGATGTATGTGACAAGAAAACAAAGTCCGATCTCGAAACTGATCTATCGTTGTTTCATGGTGTCTACCGGCGCCGCCTTAACCGCGGTTGCGATTCAACTTTTTCTTATACCTAATATGGTCATTGACGGAGGCGTCATTGGGTCTCTTTAATTTTAAATCAAATCACCGGTTTAGGCTTTGGGTTATTAGTTCTCATTATCAATTTACCGTTTTTATTTTTCGGATTAAAGCAAATCGGTCCACATTTTTTTCTTACATCGTTGTTTGCCATTGTCGTGCTTGCCATTTTAGAGCAGCAATTGGCTCATATGGATTCGTTTATTCATGAACCACTCGTATCAACACTTTTCGGTGGGTTTATTCTAGGTGCCGGTATCGGCATTGTCATTCGCCACGGCGGGGCGTTAGACGGTACTGAGATTATCGGGATTCTTCTTACGAGAAACCTGCCCTTTTCTGTCGGTGAATTTATTATGTTTGTGAATATCTTTATCTTTGCATGGGCAGGGTTTGTGTTCGGTTGGGAGCAAGCGATGCTCTCAATTATTACGTATTTTGTTGCCTCAAAAACGATCGATGCCGTTTTGCAAGGAATTGACGAAACGAAAGCCGTCATGATCGTGTCCAACAAGCATAAGCGGCTCAGTTCCGAGATTGTTCACCGTCTCGGCCGCTCATTAACTGTCATGACCGGGCACGGGGCTTTCACTCATCGGGATAAGGAAGTGCTCTATATTGTTGTTACACGACTTGAAGTGCTTAAACTGAAATCCATTGTTTTTGACATTGACAAAGAAGCTTTTATTACCGTCATGGAGCTCAAGAAGTTCATGGCGGGAAATTTAAAAACAAGTTCCACAATTAAAAACAATTGTTGTGCTACACTAAAAGAAGAGTATACGGAAAGGAGGCGTTTACATGCCTCAAGAAAACGCCCACCACTTTGAACCTAAAGACATCACAACACAAGACATGTACAAACTGATGACCGGATCGGTCGTCCCCCGGCCAATTGCTTGGGTTTCGTCGCAACACGAGGACGGCACACGCAATATTGCTCCGTTTAGTTTCTTTACCGTTGCGTCAAGGCAACCACCTACGTTGCTTATTTCAATTGGTCCAGGAACTCAAAATCGCGAAGGCACCGTAAAAGATACGTTAGAAAACATTCGCTCAGTGAACGAATTTGTCATCAATATCGTGCCTTTTCATCATGCCGATGAGATGTATACAACGTCCTTACCCTATGACCAAGAAGTAGACGAGTTTGCTAAAAGCGGCCTCACTGCTGCACGATCGAAACTCGTTTCCCCACCTTCGATTTTAGAAGCACCAGTCGCGTTCGAATGCACGTGCACTCAGATTATCCCTGTCGGCACAGATCACGTCATTCTCGGTGAAGTGATCCATACGAGCATCGATACCGCTGTTTATAAAGGGAACTACAAAATCAATTACGATCACTTTGAACCCATTGCGCGAATGCTGGTGACTATCGCAGATTAGAGCCTACATCTTTTACACTACCACTTCATCCTAATAAGTGAAGGCAAAAAGGCGGAATGTAACATGCAGTTTGTATTTGATTTGGACGGCACCCTCATTTTTGGAGGCAAAAAAATGTCAGAAAACATTACGAACACGTTGCTCGGTTTGCAAACGGCTGGTCATACGGTCACATTTGCATCGGCGAGGAGCATCCGGGACTTGCTACCCGTCCTTGATCAAAGGCTGGTAGACGCACGGCTAATTAGTGCAAATGGGGCTGTAATCTGGGAGGAGCGTCAGCTACGACGTTTTGTCGGCATTGACACTGATACATTCGCAAGAATGCAAAGTTTACTGCACTCCATCGGCGCCACGTATCTCGTGGAAGCAAGTACGGACTACGCCGTTGTTGGAAATGACGCCGAACGATATCTTCCTAGCTACGTGCATCTGGCAGAAGCATCGGCTAAAAATGTGGACGAGCTCCCGTTTATCGGAAAAATACTCGTCCTAGGTTGCCAAGATCCGACCCCACTGCTTGAAGCGATCCCAACGATGAATGTCACACGGCATCGCCATCAAGGGGAAGCTCGGTTTGATTTGACCGCAAAAAACGTGAGCAAACACCAAGCTTTTCAAAGTGTTTGCGTAGAGGAGTTCGTCGTTTTCGGCAATGATTTGAATGATATCCCGCTGTTTATTCAAGCTAACCATAGTGTCATCGTCGGTGACTTTCCTCCCGTACATATACATGCAAATGAACAAGTTCCAATTACAAGTCGCACAGAAGCTGCACTCGTTGAAACCATACAAAAACTTGCTGAAAAATACGGCACATAAAAAGCAACAGCTACGAGGTGGCTGTTGCTTTTTATCGTTTATACGCGCTTTGCTTTTCCTTTTTTAATAACGATACGACGAAACGGAAATTCTTCCTCTTTATTAGGAATTGGGAAGCGATTAAATTCCGCTACAATCGTTCGTTCATACTCAGCAATGACCTTCATCGTCTCGCCTTCATATGTGACCGTCTCTCCAATAGTAAACAAGCGTTCTTTCTCTTCCATTTCATTCACCATACCTTCTACGATAAAATCGCTTCAAGCCATTTTATCATATCAGGAACCATCTGACGAATTTACAACTTCTCAAAACCTCTTTCGTAGTACTCATTTATCTGTTGAATAACAGATGGTTCTTCTCGGCCTGCTCCGCTCAACTTTTCCGTTGATTCTCTCGTTTTTCCGTTCATTGCCATCCTCTCCCTCTCCTTTGTGTTGTAATAGTGTATGCTCATTGTATCTTTTTGTTATAATACAGTCAACAATTATTTTAATTTTTATATAACACAATACCGCAAACCCGCATGGTTAATACTCTTTATACACAAAAATACGCATATCCACAGGTGATATGCGTATTTTTGTTATAGACTTTATAACTCATTTTTTAGTTTTGTTGTTACAACACAGAAGGGCGTATGTGTAATTGCTCGTCCATCACAGAAACAAGCTGCGAAACGTCAGGCTTCTGAACTTGTTGAGTGACGCCAACTTGCTCATTTCGCTCTCGTACATTTTCACTTACCATCGCTGAAAATAAAAGAATCGGTAAGTCTTGATGCACAGAATTCCTTCTTAATTCATTCGTTAACTGGTGACCTGTTATTCCCGGCATTTCCAAGTCTGTAACGAGTAGCCCGCAATTGGAGTGGTCGCCCTCCAAAAGATAGGTCAACGCATCTTGACCGTTTTTAAATGTCGTCACATTTGTATACCCAGAAGCGCGTAAGAAGTCCTCAATCGACCTTAGCATCATCACAGAGTCTTCTATGAGTACGATGTGTTGATTGCTTCGTTCTTCAACGTACATTACCTTCTCAGTCAATCCTGTATCCAGCCGTTCATCATGAATTTCCATAATAATCTTCTCATAATCGAGAAATTGTACGGTTTCATTATCCATCTTCACATAGCCTGTCGCTAGATACTCTAACCCTGCAGAAAGCTCATCGGTATTGTGTACTAACGCCCAATTGATGTTATAAATGCCTACAACACCATCCACCGCAAGTACCATCGCCTGTCCGTTCACTTCCACGACCATCATCTTCTCATCACCAGTTGATAACGAGTCTTCTAACGCCAACACACGATGAAGTTCAATGACAGGCACTGCCTCATCGCGAAACTGTACCGTACCTGACACGTAACGATGCCGGTTTGGGGTTGCTGTTATCGATCCTCGGTGAATCACTTCTTTCACTTTTAATATATTTATTGCAAAAGATATGTCACCTACACGATAGACGATAATCTCAAATTCGTTTAAGTCTTCATTCACATATTCGGTTTCAAAGAATGAGCTACTTCCCATGATCGTCACCCTCTCTATCTTTATTATCGGACGCCCATTGCCTTCATTTAACAAGAAAGTCCATGAATATTTGAAAACACTTGATTGCGGGTAGCCATTCACCAATCGCAATCGCCAATAACACCCAACTTTTAGTAACTAACCGATGAATTTGTCAAAAGTTACGCAAAAAACACCGCAAGCGAAAGCTTGCGGTGTTACGTCTCGACAAATTCTATCGATTAATCTTCACGTAAGTCTTCAATAGAATCAATGTTCATATATGAAGGGACGGTAAGTCCTAGAGCGGCTTCACCGTCTACGTTTGGCCCAAGGTCTACGAATTGATCTTCCATTTGTGCATAATATTCTTCATGCGTGTACGGTAACCAAGCCGCAACCATACCGTCAGCATCGCCATTGGCAATAGCTGTGAACATAATGTTTGCTTCCATTGAGCTCATGTTTACTTCATAACCAATGCTCTCTAGTACAAGAGCAACAACGTTTGTTGAAGCAATCTCAGTTTCCCAAGGAACGTATGCAAGGTCAATTGACTCGCCGTCAACTTCGCCAGCATCCGCTGTCCACTCAGAAACAACGTCTTCGTTCGCGTCGATCCAGTTTTGTGCCGCTTCTTCTTCAGCAACGCCTTCGCTAATTTCAAGCATCACTTCATCCATATCAGCCGCTGTCCACGCAAAGTTATCAAGAACCGCAAAGCCTTCTGGCTGATCTTCCTCTAGACCTTCACGTACGATCGTGTGGATGCTTTCTGCTTCACCGAAAGACAACTCTGGGTCATCAAGAATCTTCAGGTCCATCGCTTCAAACTTCCAGTGAGGCGTCCAACCTGTCACAAGAATCGGCTCTTCATTCTCATATGCGTTTGCCAACTCTTGTGTCATCGCTGCGGATGAACTCGTTTGCACACTCCATCCTTCTAAGTCGTAATCTTCAATCGCTTGCTCTGCAGCAGCTACTACACCAGCACCTGGGTCAATGCCGACGATCGTATAGTTAACCTCTTCACCATAGTTCGCTGTTTCACCGTTATCATCGGTGTCGTCCTCGTCGTCTGCTTCCTCACCCGTGCCATTATCGTCTGTTGAATCTACACCGTTGTCATCGCCATCATCTGTGCCGCAACCTGCAGCTACAAGTGTGAAAGACAAAGCAGATGCAAGACCGATTCTCTGCCAGTTCTTTTTCATAAAAAACTTCACTCCTTAAGTAATTTGTTTTGTATAGTATTGACCCCCCTGCGCGCTGCCAGCGGCAGGGAAGAATTCGTGCTAGGATCTTCGTTTTCGTAAACCAAAACCTGCGGTAAGTCGGTCTAAGATTATCGCGACAACGACAATGGCAAGTCCGGCTTCAAAACCACTACCGACATCATTTCGACCTACAGCCCGGTACACGATATCACCCAAACCGTCAGCACCGATCATCGATGCGATAACGACCATGGAAAGGGAAAGCATAATCGTTTGGTTCACACCCGCCATAATTGTCGTTCTTGCCATCGGCAACTGAACTTTAAATAGTTTCTGTGCACCTGTAGACCCGAACGCATCTGCCGCTTCAATCGCTTCAGAAGACACTTCGCGAATTCCGAGGTTCGTAAGGCGAATGGTCGGTGGCATCCCGAAGATCACTGACGCAATAACTCCTGGCTCCATACCAATTCCAAAGAAAGCAACTGCAGGAATTAAGTATACAAATGCTGGCATCGTCTGCATAAAGTCAAGGATCGGCTTGACAATCGCTTCGACGGTGTCATTCTTTGCCATCCAAATTCCGACAGGAACACCAATCACAACAGAAAGAATCGTCGCTGCCAAAATGAGTGACAGCATCGTAATCATGTCTTCCCAGAATCCTAAGTTAATAATTAACATGAGACCGAAGAAGACAAAGGCGGTAAGGCCAATTTTCCTTCCGGCAAAAAAGTACGTTACAGCAGCGATAATTGCTACAAATAATAGTGCCGGGATCGCTTCCATGGCTGTGGTCAGCCCTAATAGGATATAGTAAATGACCGTTTCGATACTTTCAAAGATGAAATCCGCATTCGTCATCCAATCAACAACATCACGCGTCCATTCATCGAGAGGAATTCTAGGTATCGCATCACTCATCCAGATTCACCTCTTTTCCAGAAAGCGCTGCAAGAATTGAACTTCTAATAATAATGCCTCGAAGCTTCCATCATCCACAACCGCAATTGGATATTTAGTTTCTGACGTTAAATCAATGACATCATTGACAGGCATGTCCATCTCGATCACTTTTAGTGCGTTCGTTTGAATAGCCTCTGTCAAATCGTCTTTTCCTTCGTCCACAAGCTTGCGAACGTCTGCCGCATCAACAATACCGATGAGTTCACGGTTTCGTTTCACTGCGAAAATGCTTGAAATACCCGTCTCACGCATCCGTTTCAACGCAACACGAGGACCTTCCCGCTCTGGTTGTACCGTTTCTGGGCGCATCATGACGTTGGATGCAGTATACACCTTTGATCGATCAACGTCCTCGACAAATTTCTCTACGTATTCATCGGCAGGATTCGTTAGAATCTCCTCAGGCGTGCCGATTTGTACAATGGCGCCATCTTTCATAATTGTAATCCGGTCGCCAATGCGAAGCGCTTCGTCTAAGTCATGCGTAATAAAGATAATCGTCTTCTTCATCGTTTCTTGAAGATCGAGCAATTCGTCTTGCATGTCTTTACGAATTAACGGGTCTAACGCTGAGAAGGCTTCATCCATTAACAATACGTCGGAATCATTCGCAAATGCCCGCGCCAGTCCAACACGCTGTTGCATCCCTCCGGAAAGCTCATCTGGATACTTATCTTCGTAGCCTTCCAAGCCTACGAGCTTTAACGATTCCATCGCTTTCTTGTAACGATCGTCTTTACTAACCCCTTGAACTTCCAATCCGTATTCAACATTGCTAACAATGGTACGAAACGGAAATAAACCAAACTTCTGAAAAACCATACTCATATCTTTACGTCTTATGTCACGTAATGTTTTCTGGTCCACTTTCGCCAGATCTTTGTCGTTTAAGTATACAGAGCCTTCTGTCGGTTCAATCAGTCGGTTAAGTATCGTACGAGTGTCGATTTTCCACTTCCCGATAACCCCATAATGACAAAAATTTCTCCGTCTTCAACTGCAAATGAAGCTTTGTTCACACCGACAGTTAATCCTGTTTTTTCGAGGATCTCTGATTTGGACTTTGATTCATTTAATAACGGAATCGCCCGCGCCGGTTTCTTACCGAATACTTTCGTCAAATTCTCTACTTTAATTTTCGACAATGCATCCACCCCTCTATTTGATCATGTTTAAGCATTCACGCACATTTATCATCATTGATCAATGGTCTATGCTTTTTGCACCATACTTTCAAAACTATACGCCGTTTTTGGATCGTGTACAAACTCATTCTATCGTATATATTGCCCATAATCTAAGATCCTTACAATTCCAAGGGCTTTACTACATGGTTTTCGAATGTATTCGCTTGAATGCTCATGTTTTGATGCATTATCGCGATTGCCAATTGTCAAAAACGTGCGCAAGCTTTAACAACTACTATATTCCCACAACTTTTAAGACGTAAACCTCATATTTTGTAAAAAAATATCGAAACGTAAGGCTTTGTGCCTGAATCGATTCAACTAAAAAACAATCAGCAATACAAAAAAGCCATAGACAACGTCTTCCGAAAGGAAATCTGTTTGCCTATGGCTTATATGACACTTTAACTTTTCGGTCTTTAAATATGAACCGTAACGTCACCTTGTTCTTCTAGTTCTGGAACAAGTGTTTCAAATACATATTCCGTTTGCTTGTCTTGCTCGAGCATCATGCGGAGGTCCTCTTCAACTTCACTGAATTCTGGTACTTCCTGAGGTCCCATGCCCATCATTTCTTCTTCTTCTGATACATCTTCATCTGATTCTTCAAATTGCGCATTCATTTCTTCAATCATGCGTACTTCTTCTTCATACGCTTCTTCCACTTCTTCATCAGTCACTTCGAAATCTGTTTGTGAATTTACGTAAAGTTCAACAGCCACTTGTGGAGCGAGCATTTCACGAAATTCATCGGCACTTACACCTTGCTGTTCTTCCACCATGTCGTAATACTCTTCAACGTCCATGCCTTCTACATCGAGCTGCTCTTGTTCAATGATGTATTCGTCAATCTCTTCTTCTGATGGTTCATAGCCTTGCTCTCTAGCTTCTTGTTCGAGCAGTTCTTGACCAACAAGCCCATCAACAATCATCTCGGTAATTTCTGGGTCAAGGCCGTCTTCACTCTCACCCATACCACTCATCATTGCAATCATCGTATATTGTTCTTCAAATAGATCTCTACTAATATCGGTGCCATTCACTTCAGCAATGGTATCCGGTAGTTCACTAAAATCCATTTCAGGATGACCCTGTTCTGGTGACGCTTGTTCTTGTTCTTCTTGTGATTGTTCACCTTCACTATCATCGCCACATGCTGCGAGACCAAACGTTAAAAGAGCAGCAGCGCCTACGGTGACTATTCGTTTATTCAATGCCAAGAACCCCTTTCTTCATTGCGGTTGATGGCATTGTAACATAGCTGATTATCAAAAAGACAATCTGTGTGGAGATTTTGTATTTCTTCGATAGATGTGTCAGTTTGTTGACAGAAGTTTCCTTCTTCCTTTTGGACATGATCATTATAAAAGCGCCGGTAGTTTTCACCTGCCACACGTTTTACGTCTGTGTCAGAATAGTGCTTGAGCATCTCTTCGATCAATTGTGGAAATTGGCCCGAATCTTCAAGCCCAGAAACGGCAGTCGTGATGCCATCAAAGTCTGACCCAAATCCGACGTGTTCAATCCCAATTCTACCAGCAATATCATCAATGTGTTCGAAAAGATCTTTATACGTAGCTTTCTTTGTGCCATTAATGAACTTCGGAAAGAAGGTCATACCAACGAGGCTGTTTTTCTGTTTTATCGCTTGCAATTGTTCGGAAGTTAGATTCCTTGGATGTTCATGAATATTGCGACTGTTTGCGTGACTTACAAAAAATGAGCCACTCCGCTCCACCGTTTCAAAGTAACTGGCTTCGTTTAAATGAGCTCCGTCTAAAATCATGCCTTCTTTCGCTAGAAAATCGACGACGTTCCGACCACGGTTCGTTAGCCCTGACCCTCTTGTTTCCATACAACCCGATGCTAGGTGATTGGATTCGTTCCAAGTGAGTCCGACACTTTCTACCCCTAACCGTTTTAACAAACGCCACCTCATCCAATCATCTGAAACAAAATCAGCCCCTTCTAAAGCGAGTATCGCTCGTGTTTTATTTTCTGTAGCTACAATCGGTGTACACGGCCTCCAAGCAATCTGCCCGTTTGTTACGACGGATTGGTGAAACAGATCAATTTGCCGAAGGATAATATCAAATTGGTCCCCGCGCGTTTCGTATACAGGTGGGAACACTGCAAACACTTGCATGTTCACTCCACCTTGAGCAAGAGTTTGCTCACTAACAACAGTCGTTTGTTCAAACGTATTATTTGGTGATTCCCACATCCGAAGCAGGGCATCACAATGGCCATCTGCAATAAACATATCCTCACTCTTTTCTAATAATTGATTTATGAATTCTACTCAACTTGGTCATTCACAAAACGGGCTTCACTCGCATAAAAAATAGCAAACACGATGGAAAAGGGGATTTTCATGTATAGAAGAACACAATTCCCACCGCCGCCTGGTCCCGGACCGAAAAATCACCACCCGTATATGTATCCTCCAAGACCTTATCCACCTTCAGTTCCGAATCAACCACCTGTCGCAAACTTCACGCAACAAGCAAATGCAATGGTTTATTCGCCACAAGTTCAAAAGCCTAAAGGTGCATATGTCAAAAACATTATGAACGGATTCACTGACCAAAATGGACAAATCGATGTACAAAAAACGATGGCGACCGTTGATACCGCTATGAAAACGTACCAGCAAGTATCACCGATGATTAAACAAATTACAAGCTTATTTACAACCGTTCGCTCTTAAACAAAAAATAGACCCGTATGCAGTAGCCATGCATACGGGATGTATTAATGATTATAAAGCGGCAACGGCCGATGATAAATCTTCACATGTAGTGGAAAGGTCCCCATATGCCGGGCATCCATTAGTGCTTCATACATCTTCTTCCCTCTCGGAGCATTGGCAGAATGAACGGTTATGCGATCTGCATAGATACGATGCTCAATCATGTACTCAACGACTGCATAGCCATTGGATTGATCACTCCCCATATCGTGATCCAGAGACAGGTGGGAAAGTGTCGATTCATTGGACAGAATGTAAATGCATTCTTCTGCTGTCCTCACGAGACGGTGGTCTGTTGGGGAATCGCGAACATCATCCATAAATACTTTTGACAAGTCACTACACATCCTCATTTTGTGACGTTTGGCATTCAGCGATATCTCCTCAACTTAAGAATAGCATACGTGCTTTGTTAAAGCAAACTGTATTGTTCGTATTTTCTGAATCATATACATCGAAATCCTTACTTGTGTATCTATACACTTAAATAAGGATGCTCATACAAAAACGAAAAACCAATATCCATAAATACATACAATTGTTCATTCATTGGGTAAGAAAATGTACGAATGTGATCGGTTGTCGTCAAGTCTTTATATAAGTCTGAAAGTACACCTTTTCCAGACACATTCATTCGCACAATGTTTTCTAAAAAGTACGGTCGCCAGCTCCAATTTTGCCAACGGTTCGTTTCATCATATTCCCATACACCTGCTGATGTACGAACCATGTTAGCCGTCTGTTGTTCACCTTGGTCATTGACGATATACACGCGAAAACAAACATCGTCCATACGTTTACCAATTTCATATGCAAACGCATCAAGAGCCTCAATGCTTTGACTCGAAACGATCTTCTCCATTCTTTTTCCAAGGTCACTCGTAAACGTGAGCAAGGAGCGAATTCTTTCTTGCTCATACGTTAAAAACCTTTGAAACTCTTTTTGCAACCGCGCCTTGCTGCCCACATCGTGGACAACATCTCTTTTCGTCGTTGACAAAAAGTCTCCTTGGATGTATCTTGCACCTGACTGCCACGCATCTTTTAGCTGTTGAAAGTTCCCGATGCCACGAAATAATAAAGAAGCACCAATCTTTCCTGCAGCGACAGAGTAAGAGTGAAACAGCTCACGATGAAGATCCACAAGGTCGGTTTGAAACGACTGCATATCCATTTCAACGACGTCTGGTTTAATGTGTGATAAATCCCTTAACGTAAGCTGTTGGTATGCTAAACTTTTCATCGCTACTTTTAATCCGCTTCTTTGTAAATAGTACGTAAAGTGCTTAATCTCTTCCCATCCGCTGAAGTCGTCCGTACAAACGACACCTAAAATGGCCGGCACTCCCGTGTTCTTAAATTCTTCTAGAAGGTTGTCTGCTTCGCTTCCTGTGTATAGCGATGCGTTGATGCTTATATATAAAAATACGTTTTCGTCTTGCATGATCTGAAACGCGGCCGTTCTCGTCTGCATGTCAACTTGACGCCGATACTCTTCAGGCACTTGATTGTCGTAAATGAACGCCGACAAATGATGTTCAACGCCTTCTGAATCGAGAAAGTGTGACGTCACTTCAAATCCGGCGATTTCATGATTACCTGCATGATACATCGGCTGAAACTTCGGATAGATATTCGTCAAATTGTCCATAACTTCCAGCGCATCCATCCTATTCACTCCTCTCCTTGCCAGCCGAAAAGCGAATGATCTCCTCCCCAACTTCTAAAGGGATTTCTTCTGGAAGTAGATGACCAACTTTCGGAAACACTTTCAATTTTGCACGGTGCAGTTCTTTTTCTAAATACCTGCCGACGCCTACAGGTACAATGCGATCATTTTCTCCCCATAAAAGCAGCACAGGTTTAGTAATTTTATGCAATTCTTCCCGACTTAAATCCCTTCTCGCTGGCGAATGAACTTACTAAGCGCACGGTACATCAAATTCTCTTGGAGCGGCAAACTGTACGCGTCTATTTGCTCTGTCGTCACTTTCTTATTGTCATGAATGACCTGCTTTAACACGTGACTCACATCACGATCTCTTACATATCTTGCAAGCCAAACGTCGAAGAAAGGAAGTCGACTTGCCCATCGAAGACGCTTGGAGCTTTTTTGCATATCTCCAGAACTCGCAAGCAGTACAACACGGTGGACACATCGGTTTGACCTTGCGAGGCGTAGTGCAATTTGACCACCCATCGAATGGCCGACAGGCACAATGTCGGTAAAGTGTTCCTCTCGTCGGTCTATCATATCTTGAACGGTTTTTGTGAACTGTTCATAAGAGAACTCATACTTCACATCTTTTTTACTCCTTCCAAATCCTGGAAGGTCAAGCGTTAGCACATGGGCATGGTTTACGAGACTTGGAATTAATGATTGAAAGCTAAAAGACCAGCTCATAAATCCGTGAATAAGTACAAATAACTTCTCTGAATCCCCCGCTTCGCACGGATAAAACTTGGCATTCACATCCTCTTCACTTAGCACGTAACGGTTACCTTCGTTCATAAGGCGTCTCTTGATACACGTAATAGTTTAGCCAGTTTGAAAATAATAAATGAGAATGCGCTCGCCATAAAAGCGGGGGCAAGCTTTGTGTATTATCTTCTGGGAAATAATCATCAGGAATTTGTGTATCCATTCCTCGTTGTCGGTCTCGTAAATATTCTTCTTTCAACGTATCTGCATCGTATTCTCCGTGTCCGGTCACAAACACTTGACTGCCATCGTGATTCGTTATGAGATACACACCCGCTCGCTCGGACTCAGCTAATATCTTTAACTCCGCATGAGACTCGATGTCTTCTTTATCGGTCGTCGTGTAACGAGAGTGAGGAACATAAAATGAATCATCAAACCCGCGCAAAAGCGGGTTATTTTTCTCTTTAATCGTATGTTTGAACACACCAAACTGCTTTGTCGGAAGCGCCTGTTTATCAATACCATAGTGATGGTACATCGCCGCTTGTGCACCCCAACAAATGTGAAGCGTACTCGTCACATGTGTCTTACTCCAATCTAGCATTTCCCGCAGTTCGTCCCAATAAGTTACCTTTTCAAAAGGAAGTTTCTCGATCGGTGCTCCGGTAATAATCATCCCATCAAAATTATAATCTTTCACGTCAGCAAATGATTTATAGAACGACGACAGATGTTCTGTTGACGTATTTTTGGATTGATGTGATGCAGGGTGCAAAAACGTAATCTCTACTTGCAAAGGTGTATTTCCGAGCAAACGTAATAATTGCGTTTCTGTCGTTTCTTTGACAGGCATTAGATTTAGGATGACGATGTGCAGCGGTCGAATATCTTGTGCATAAGCGCGCTCGTCTTTCATGACAAATATATTCTCTTGCTGCAAGATTTCTGATGCGGGCAATTGATTTGGAATCTTTATTGGCATGATTGAACCTCTCTTATCATAATCTCTACTCTGCTGCGGTATTTACGTCCCACGCTCCATACTCTCCCGTTGCATGGTGAGAGTAAATCCACTCAAATTGTGAATCAATGTTTGGAACTTCGTACGAAAGCGTCCCTCTTCGTTGTCCACCCGGTCGAATTTGCCCCCCCATCAACCGTTGGTCACCAAACGAAGAATCATGTCGATATTCATACCCCTCTTCATCGACAATGCTCGTATTAAGCGGCGCAAACTGCGCACTCGACTCTGTTTGATTGACGACCATCACATCTACGATTACGTAGGACGTCTCTTCATTCGATTCTGCGTATGCATCTACGACCGAAATGTCCAAATTTCCGATACGTGCGGATTCACTATCCGTTAAAAGATCGTCACTCGCACTCGTTAAGTTGTCTGACTGACCTCTGCCTTCAAATGCCATCCCAGCCATAAACCCAAGAACCAATACGAGACCCATTAGTGTCCAATACTTCCATCCCATTAAAGCCTCTCCTATCAATCGTCACATCCGACTTAACGTTTCCACCAATCGTCTTGAGGCGTCACCGGTCCGACTCGTTTATGTTCCGTCTTGTTGTATCCGGTAATGATCTTGTCTTCAACCTCTTTATCGAGTGGTTTCCCTTCAAGAAAATCGTCAATTTGCTCATACGTAAGTCCGAGTGCCTCTTCATCTGACAACCCTGGACGATCATCTTCCAAATCAGCCGTAGGTACTTTCAAATACGTTTCTTCGGGCGCATCTAAATATTTCAGTATCTCTTTTCCTTGTCGCTTCGTGAGCCCAAACAGTGGCGTAAGGTCACAAGCACCGTCTCCAAACTTCGTAAAGAAGCCAGTTACTGCTTCTGCCGCATGGTCTGTGCCGATCACAAGCAATCCTTTTGATGCAGCGAAATCGTAATGAACTTTCATTCGCTCTCTCGCCTTCGTATTGCCTTTAACAAAATCAGATAGCTTTTCCCCTGCAGCATCTTCGTAGGCTTTCACAGCAGCATCTACCGCTGGTTTAATATTCACAGTGAGAACGTGATCAGGTTCAATAAATTCAAGTGCACGTTTCGCGTCATCCTCATCCTTTTGCTCACCGTATGGTAAACGAAGAGCCAAAAATTGATACCGGTCATCATTCTCTTCGTTACGTAGTTCTGCGACAGCTGATTGCGCCATTTTCCCTAGAAGCGTCGAATCTTGACCACCAGAAATCCCAAGAACAAACCCGTTTGTTCCGGTATTCTTTATGTATGCCTTCATAAACTCTTTTCTCTTCTTAAATGCATGTTCCGGCTCAATAAATGGGTTCACTTCCAAAGCTTCGATAATCTCTTCTCGATTCATCTTCATTCCTCCCAATGGTTTTATAAATCGTTCGTATTGGTCGAGTTTCCCTTCTTGAATCAAAACCTTTTGTTGGTATGTTCCAAACAAATCGAAGTGTGACAACGACCCTCTCTCATGAATCCATTCTTTACTAAGACCGTAGCGTTTCCCCCATTGTAGCAATTTTTCTAGATCTGCACAGGCGACTTTTGTTACAGTATCACAATCTGGAAAACGATCATCTAACCAAAAATGCGTGAGAATGCTAATTTCACCAGCTCTCGCCCGCGCTTTCCATTGCTCCATCTCTCGTTTTGATACGCCAAACGCCATTACAACTTGTCCCGCTTCGATTGAACTTCGTTTTCATATACACGATGCCACTCCGGTGCAACTTTCTTCATGGATACCGGTCGGAATCGGTCGGCTGTCACAACGACGTGTGTCGTCGTTCCTTCAACACAAACTTGTCCTTTGTCATTCGTAATTGTGTACGCATAAGTTGCTCGAATCCCCGTATAATCGGAAAGCCAAGTCGCAATATGAGCCGTCTCAGGATACCGTAGCGCTTGTTTATATTGGAGATTTACTTCTGTTACAGGCGCAAGCAAACCGTCCTGTTCCATTTGTGTGTAAGAAAAGCCAAGTTTTTCAATGAAGTCTGTGCGACCGATTTCACACCAAATAAGATATTGAGAATGATGAATCACACCCATTTGATCCGTTTCTGCATAACGTGTTTGAATGATCGTGTTGCTCGTTGTCATATGAATAACTCCCTTATTGAACGTTCTCTTCACTTAAGCATAGTAAATAACCCTCAAGCAATCAAGCACTACGATTGAAAAGCTTGCAAACAATAGAAATTGCTCGGTTTTCTCTGAACGCGACATCTCGCTCGTAAAAAACGGACATCCCTATGATTGGGGATGTCCGTTTTTTGCAAATCTTATTTCCGCTTTGCATCCATCTTTTCATCAATTTTTGCAAGTGCTTCGCGATCATTCATAATTTGTTCGCGATTCGTGCGCAACAATTCTGCAAACCTTACTTTTTTCATTCTTTTCATCGTTGATCACCTCTACTGTACATTATGGGAAGACGTTGTCGAAATTATTCATCATGTGCAAATTGATGCACTAATACGGTACGTGAAATTTATTTTGATGCAAAATAAAGATCCCTCTGCTTATTGCACAGAGGGATCGCAAATGACGGCTTATTTGTTTGCCGCTTCTTTCAGTTTGTTACGAAGAACCATCGGCAAGATTCCGCCGTGACGATAGTAATCAATCTCTACTTCAGAATCAAAGCGCACCGTCGCGTCAAATGATGTCTTCTTGCCATTCTCATCCGTCGCTGTTACTTGAATCGTGTCTCTTGGTGTAACGGCGTCGGTAATGTTAATATCAAACGTTTCTTTCCCTGTAAGACCAAGAGAATCTGCACCTTCACCTTTTTTGAATTGTAGTGGGAGTACACCCATCAATGCAAGGTTACTTCGGTGAATACGCTCAAAGCTCTGGGCAATAACCATCTTGATGCCAAGAAGATTCGTTCCTTTTGCTGCCCAGTCACGTGAACTTCCCATTCCGTAATCTTCTCCAGCCATTACAACGAGTCCTGTATCTTCTTCTTTATACTTCATCGCTGCATCATAGATCGGCATGACTTCATCTGTTGGCCAATAGGTTGTGAAGCCACCTTCAGTACCTGGTGCCAATTGGTTTTTGATTCGGATGTTTGCGAACGTACCGCGCATCATAACTTCATGATTCCCGCGTCTAGAGCCGTACGAGTTAAACTGCGCAGGCTTAAGACCTTTGGACATGAGGTACTCACCCGCCGGGCTATTTTTCGCAATTGAACCTGCAGGAGAAATGTGGTCTGTCGTAACAGAATCACCAAACTTCCCGATGGCTCTCAAGCTATTTAAAGATGTAATGCTTTTTGGATCTTTCGACATATCTTCAAAGAACGGTGGGTTTTGGATGTACGTAGACTCCTCATCCCAGTTATAAAGTTCTGCGTTGTCCTTAGACTGAAGCGCATTCCAACGCTCATTGTTATCGAAAACATCCGCATACTCATCTTTAAACAGTTGTGGTGACACGTTGTCGCGGATAAATGACTCGATCTCCGCAGAAGATGGCCACAAGTCTTTAAAGTAAACGTCTGTTCCGTTTGCATCTTTACCAAATGAATCATTACGCAAGTCGAAGTTCACATTGCCCGCAAGTGCATAAGCAACGACAAGTGGCGGTGATGCCAAGTAGTTTGCACGCACGAGTGGGTGAATACGACCTTCAAAGTTACGGTTACCACTGAGTACAGAAGAAACGAGCATATCATTGTCGGCGATTGCTTTTTCAATCTCGTCAGGAAGTGGACCACTGTTACCGATACACGTTGTACAACCGTAACCAACAAGGTTAAACCCAAGTTTATTCAAGTAAGGCATAAGCAGAGTCTTCAAGGTAACGCGTAACCACTTTTGAACCTGGTGCGAGTGAAGTTTTTACATACTCTGGCACATCAAGTCCTTTTTCAACGGCTTTCTTGGCAACCAAACCTGCACCAATCATAACCGATGGGTTCGACGTGTTCGTACAGCTTGTGATGGCAGCAATCGTAACAGCACCTGTATCAAGCTTTGATGTTTTGCCGTTCGGATGCTCGACATCTACAGAGCGCTCGAGCTCAGATTCTTCAAGACCAAATCCGTGGTTCCCTGCTGGAGCCGTTACCGCTTTTTTGAATGATTTTTGCATGTCGTCAAGCTCAATGAGATCTTGAGGACGTTTTGGACCTGAAAGTGCTGGATCGACGTTGCTCATGTCCAATTTAACGACTTCAGAGTACGTTGGCTCTGGTGCATCTTCAGTAAAGTAAAGACCGTTCGCTTCGCTATATGCCTTTACAATTGCGATTTGTTCTTCACTACGTCCAGTCAAACGCATGTAGTTAAGCGCTTCCTCGTCAACAGGGAAGAAACCACACGTTGCACCGTATTCAGGAGCCATGTTTGAAATCGTCGCACGATCAGCAAGGCTCATACCGCTAAGGCCCGGTCCGAAGAATTCGACGAACTTGCCGACAACATTTTTGGATCGTAGAAGTTGAGTCACTTTGAGTGCCAAGTCTGTTGCTGTTGCACCGTCTGGAAGCTTTCCTTCCAAGCGTACACCGACAACTTCAGGCGCTGGGAAATAAGAAGGTTGCTGGAGCATACCTGCTTCGGCTTCAATACCACCAACACCCCAACCAAGTACACCAATTCCGTTAATCATCGTTGTATGAGAATCGGTACCGACTAGCGTATCAGGGAAAGCAATCTTCTCACCTTCATCGTTCTTTCCAACGTGAACAACATTAGCAAGATATTCGAGGTTCACTTGGTGAACAATACCCGTTGCTGGAGGTACCGCACTGTAGTTTTCAAATGCTTTTGTTGCCCAGCTGAGCAATTTGTAGCGCTCTTCGTTACGCTCAAACTCTAAGTTCATGTTGCGCATAAGTGCGTCACTTGTACCAAACTGGTCGACTTGAACCGAGTGGTCAACAACGAGGTCGGCTGGAATTGCTGGATCGATCGAAGAAGGGTCTCCCCCAAAATCAGCAATCGCTTTACGAAGTGAGGCAAGGTCAACAACCGCTGGTACACCTGTAAAGTCTTGAAGGATGACACGCGATGGTTTAAAAGGAACGTCTTCAGTTCCGCCACCTTTTGTGCCCCATTTTGCGAGACTTTCCACATGTTCCTTTTTGATGACTTTACCATCTTGCTGTCTTAATAAAGATTCCAATAATACTTTAATTGAATATGGTAGTTTAGTAACATCCGCGACATTGCTTAACGACTGTAAGTCATAATAAACATAAGATTCGCCGTTAACGTCGAATGTTTTTTTGGCTTGATAGAGATCATTTGTTTCACTCATCAAATCCCTCCCTTTACTCCTATCATATAATACCGTAACCAATTTGTCGAAGTATAATCTCTTAAAATCACAAACCTTGTTCATCGAATTTCTTATATGCTAATATAAGAATTGATTATAATACCGAGGTGAACCGAGTGGCTGAAAATCTATTCATGTGGTTTATCGTATTTTGGACCGTCTTTATGGTTGTTTTTATGTTTATCGGTGGTTTCTTTATGTTCCGTAAGTTTCTCAAACGGTTGCCAAAAGAAGATGGACGCTCCATATTAGACTGGCAAGACCATTACCTTGAGCGAACGAGACACTTGTGGACGAAACAGCAAAGTGACTTGCTAGAAGAGCTCATATCTCCTGTTCCAGAGCTATTTCGTGATGTGGCAAGAGACAAGATCGCTGGTAAAATTGGCGAACTTGCGATCGAGCAAAAAGCAGATCATATTACTGAGGATCTTTTGATTCGCGGTTATATTCTTGCGACACCAAAAAGGGACCATAAATTCCTTCGCAGAAAACTGGACGAGAAAAATATGAGTTACGAAAAATACGAACACTTATTATCATAAAACAACCTCTCACGCTCGTTCGTGAGAGGTTGTTTCGTTATGTTCGTTCACTTTTCATCGGAAATTGGAACGCGGAGTTGGATAACGTCCGTCTTTCAAATTTCTTAAACGATACGAGCATCGCAATCCTCCATGGTAAAATCATTCCAAATGCAAGCAAGAAAAACATGCCCGCTAATTGAGGAAGGTGCACTTGTTCTCCTAAAATCATCTTTACGATCACTCTCGCAATGAGTAAACCTACGAGTAAGTAAATAAACAATTTGGATCGTTTCATATAAATATCTCCATCTTTTAGATGGAAATGTGACGTCCGAATCAAAAAATACGAACAAACGATCCCGGTAAGTAACGGCGCCATAATTTGCAATGTTTCTAAGCGTGCAGGTTCGTAGATGAACATTAAAAAACCAGTGCTCATCATAATTGGCGGAATGATAATCTTTTTAACGCTAGCTGGCTTTTTGATCGCTTTCAGTCTTACGAAGATGATGAAAGAGCTCATAAATACCGCGCCAATCGTCGTAAGGAGCAATAAAGTTGACTCGCTCATATAGCGTTCTCCTCCTGCTGTCTAGATTGAACGTTATGTATAGGGTACACGATTCTACAATTCTCATTCATACAGATAAAACACCTCGGTGTCGAGGTGTTCACTTTTTGGTGTCTTGCTGCTTTTGCATCGCCTTCATCATCTGATTAATCTTCTTTTGAGAAGGGTTTTGCCCCATTTGCATCATCATGACACGAAGCATTTGTTCATTAATTGGTGGATTCTTTTTCATATAATTCATCATCGTTTTTCTAGCGATGAAAAATCCTAGTGCAACACCTGCTAACATCGCAGCAATTGCAATTAGTACAACCCAGATAGTGCTCACGATCGTTTCCTCCTAATCTTTACACTCGCAGTTCCTTATTACAGCACGTCCCATTATACCGTAACTGAACCTGCATGAAAAGACCATTACACATTCTCAAGCAAAAGCGATTTAAATTTTATCGGTTTTAACCAGCCATACTTTTGCCGATGAATGTCACAGGCGAAAAAATAAGGGTCATACGTTTGCAATTGATCAAACCACGGCCACTCATCACCCATGTTTCCATCACTCCATATTTGCATGCGCTCATCGTTCATTGCCACTTTAACCCCGTCTTCACCTTCCATGAATAGTAGCTCTCGTTCTTTTGGTGTTGTCGCAATACGGTCAAGGGAAAATTGTTCACAAATATCATGAACAGGTAACGGCCGGCAAATGTATGCTATTTGTTTTTTTACGATGTGATACAGAGGTTTTACCGTTTCATATTCTTCGAACAGCTGAAACAATTTCGCTTCAGCGCGTATAAATCGTTTCGCGACGTCAGGTTGCAACAAATAAATATCATAGCGATGCATGTTTCGACCTCCTTTAGCTTGTCCTTATCATACCAAGAGACTAAAGAGAATCTTGTCAATATTTGCACAGTACATTCGACAAAATGATTCATCCGCTGCACACTTTCGCCTCCTTTAACATGTGCGGTAAAAAAACCACCCTAGCTGAAAGGGCGGTTCTTTATCACTTCACATTTACTTAATCAAACGATTTACGTGGGTAATCACATTTTCTACATTAAAGCCGTACTCGTCCATCACGACATCTCCAGGTGCAGATGCTCCGAACGTATCAATCCCGATGTTCGCTCCGGAACGCCCTGTGTAACGTTGCCATCCATAAGTTGTTCCTGCTTCAATTGAAAGGACTGGAATGTTCGCAGGCAGCACGTCTTCTTGATACGCACGATCGGTTTGTTCAAACAACTCTTGACTTGGCATACTTACGACGCGTACGTGCGTCCCTTGTGCTTTCAATTGTTTCTGTGCGTCCATCGCAAGTGACACTTCAGAGCCCGTCGCAAGAAGAGTAGCTACCGCTCCCTCCGCTTCAGCGAGTACGTACGCCCCTTTCTTCACTTGCTCGTATGCGTCATCTGCAGAAATAAGTGTTGGCAATCCTTGTCGGGTCAACACAAGGGCAGTTGGTGTCCCTTTAGACTCAAGGGCGATTCGCCATGCTGCTGCAGTTTCATTGCCATCTGCTGGGCGAAGAACATTCAAGTTTGGAATCATTCGCAGCGATGAGGTTTGCTCGACAGGTTCATGAGTTGGTCCGTCTTCCCCGACAGCAACGCTGTCATGGGTAAAGACAAACGTCGAAGGCACGTTCATTAATGCCGACAAACGAATGGCCGGACGCATATAGTCTGAGAACACGAGGAACGTCGCTCCGTATGGATGTAATCCACCGTGAAGAGCGATACCGTTCACTGCTGCAGCTGTTGCAAATTCTCGAACACCAAACCATACGTTTCTCCCTGTTCGATTTTCTTTCGTAAAGTCGTCATGATCGTTCATCATCGTATTGTTAGAAGAAGCAAGATCAGCTGAACCACCAAACAACGCATCCGTTTGTTTTGATATTGCACTAATCATTTCACCAGAAGCTTTTCGTGTAGCCAACTTATCTTTTCCTACTTCATAAGCAGGAAGATCTAGAAGCGCTTCTTTATTAAACCATTCTCTGGCAAACGCACCTCGAAGTTCTTCTGCTTTTTTCGGTTCATCTTGTTCGTATGCGGCCAATGTATTTTCCCAATCGCTAAACTGCTTTTTATTGTTTTCTTTTAAAGAAGCAAAGAATGAAGCCACTTCCTCAGGCACATGGAACTCATCGTGCTCCCATTTATAGCTTTCTTTCACGAGTACAGTCTCGTCTGCTCCGAGAGCTTTCCCGTGAGCTTCATTCGTACCTGCTCTGTTCGGGGACCCAAAACCGATGACTGTCTTAATTTCAATCAAGCTTGACGCGGATCCGCTTTTGCATCTGCAATTGCCCGGTCAATGGCATCAACATCACTTCCATCTTCTACAAGAATCGTGTGCCAGCCGTATGCATCGTAACGTGCCATTACATCCTCAGAAAACGAGCGATTCAAATCTCCATCTAAAGAGATGTCATTTGAATCATACAAAACAACAAGCTTCCCAAGTCCGAGATGACCCGCAAGGATGCGGATTCTGAAGCGACCCCTTCCATCACATCTCCGTCACCACAAAGAGCGTACGTGTAATGGTCAAACAGCTCATGTTTGGATGTATTGTATACTGCGCTCAGGTGGGATTCAGCCATTGCCATACCTACAGCCATTGCAAGGCCTTGACCGAGAGGTCCTGTTGTTGCATCCACACCTGGAGTATGTCCGTATTCAGGGTGACCTGGCGTTTTACTTCCCCATTGGCGGAAGTTCTTCAGTTCATCCATGCTCAAGTCATATCCACTAAGATGAAGCAGGCTATATAAAAGCATTGATCCGTGTCCGGCTGAAAGTACGAAACGGTCACGATCCCACCAGTTTGGGTTATCTGGTTCGTGCTTTAAATGTCTTGTCCACAATGCAAACGCCATCGGTGCTGCACCCATCGGAAGCCCCGGGTGACCGGAATTGGCTCGATTAATGCTATCAATGGATAACGTACGAATCGTATTAATTGCTTTTTCTTCTACTGTATTCAACACTCGTTCATCCTCTCCATCATTCCTATTAAACCTACTCTTGTCCATGATATACGGTTTTATTCATCAAAACAACCTTTAGAGCGGTTTGTTCATGACATTGAAAAAACCTGGATGCACCGTCCAGGTTGATGGGTTAAGCTATTCATTCTGTTAATAGGAACGCCTTCGTTTCTTTAATGAATGAGGAGTCACATCGCTTCCATTCTCATCAACCACTTTAACGGCTTGTAATTGCTTCTTAAAAGATGTTCTTAGACTACTCAAGTACTCATCTCTAAGCGAATGCTGTTCGAACTCTTCGTCATGAGTTAACCCCATCGTCCTTGCCCGCTTGGCAAGTTCGTTCATACGGTCGATTTTCTTACTAGAGTTCATCACGGATCCTCCTTTCGTTATTTATCATCGTTCTCACACATTAGTATGTATATTCCCGAACAGCAAAAGAAATAAACCTAACATTTATAATTTAAAGAATTTAACCGGTTCGTCATTGTTTTCAGACCTCACGTAAAACGATGGCCAAAGTTATTAGTTTTACTTATATGAAAGAAATGCTGGATTTAAAACGACGGGTTCACTCGCCGCTAATGACGTTTGGGCTACAAACAACATGACAGCGACCGCAAAACCAAACAGAAGAATAATGAGCCACTCTTCTACCGTTTTCCTCTTTATAAGTGCTTTTGATAACTTGACCATCTGATCCCCTCCAAAACGTATGTTCGTATAATGATCATAACCGGAACAAATGTTCTTGTCAACAAGAAAAACAGAACGAGTGTTTGCAAACACATGTTTTGTATGCTATGCTTTTCCTAAGATTGGAAAGAGATAATGAGGTGAAACGATGACAAAGTTATCCGCACGCCAAGAACGCATTCTTACTTATATTAAAGATAATGTACGCAGCAAAGGTTACCCGCCGTCCGTACGAGAAATCGGTGAAGCTGTCGGTCTCGCTTCAAGCTCTACTGTGCACGGTCATTTAGCACGATTAGAGAAGAAAGGCTTTATTCGGCGTGACCCTACAAAACCTCGCGCAATCGAAGTGTTAGGATTAGATGGTGCAACGACAGACGCCTCTTCATACACCGAGAACAGCAATGCACCAGCAGCAACCGCTTACGTACCCGTTATCGGTAAAGTTACCGCTGGTCAACCGATTACGGCTGTTGAGAACATTGAAGAATACGTCCCTCTCCCTGAATCTTTTGTTGGGAATGAGTCGGTTTTCATGCTAACCATTGTCGGTGAAAGTATGATAGATGCCGGGATTTTGGACGGGGATCAAGTCATTGTTCGGCAACAACAGACAGCGAATAATGGCGATATCATCGTTGCAATGACTGAAGAGCAAGAAGCGACGGTAAAGCGCTTTTACAAGGAAGGTAATCAAATTCGTTTGCAACCAGAAAATGAAACGATGGAACCGATCTATTTAGATAATGTATCTGTGCTAGGGAAAGTGACCGGCGTACTGCGAAATATTCATTAAAGAACTGTTGAAATAATCTGTGTAGACACACAGGTTTTTTCTTTTTCGTTTTAAGTTTACATAATGTTTTTATTGTTTACTTTTCCGTTCTTTCACATAGAGAGCGACCCCGATCACACTAAGCATTCCAATTCCTGGTGTAGCGATCATAAGTGACACAATTAATCCAAACTCAAGCATACGCGGACCCCTTTAGTGTCTTTTACATCTAGTGTATGCAAGTAAATTTCCCACGTACCCGAGCGTTTGCACATTTGCCAGTTTGGGCACGATAACGGTATCTGAATAGATGAAGGGAGATATCGTTCATGTGCGGCCGATTTACATTCTTTGAGCAATTAGAAACCCTAGAAAAGCTATTTAACAACAAGTACAGACAGAATACCCCACTACCAACAAGCTATAATATCGCACCGACTCAATCAATTTTTTGCGTTTATCATGACGGTACGTACGAACAGTTAAAAACGGTCAGATGGGGACTCATCCCCTCTTGGGCGAAAGAACAGAAATCTAGCCGTCCACTTATTAATGCCCGAGCAGAGACCGTCACAGAAAAACCTAGCTTCCGTCAATCCTTTCAAAGGAGGCGATGCATCATTCCTGCCTCTGGCTTTTACGAATGGCAAACGAAAAACAAAAAGAAGCAACCGTTTCACATCCAATTAAAAAACGGTGACCCGCTCGCTTTCGCAGGCATTTGGGATACGTGGTCAAACGACACAGAACAGATGACGAGCTGCGCTATTATTACGACAGAAGCAAACGAATTGGTCGCTGACATCCATGAGCGCATGCCGGTCATTCTCTCCCCTGCTGATTTCGATCGTTGGCTAGATCCAACAAACACCGACCCCCAATCGGTAACCCCAATGTTAGAACCCTATCCTGCCGGAGACATGATTGCTTACGAAGTATCCCCACGAGTGAACGACCCAAGATCTAACGATGCTGAGCTAGTGAACTCGTTATAGGTCGAGTCGTTACGTGCAATTTTTCATCAAAAATTGTGGGCAAGCCAACCTGTACCACATTCCACGAGACATGTAAAAAAGCCCTATCCCCTAAAGGATAAGGCTTTTTCCATTTTAGTATGCTTGGAAATATTGCTCTCTTTCCCAAGGGTGAACTTGGGTTCTAAACATATCCCATTCGATTTCTTTAGCTTCAACGAAGTGTTCCATTGCATGCTCGCCAAGTGCGTCGACGAGAATTTTGTCGGCTTTTAGTTCTTCAAGCGCTCCTTTTAAGCTACCAGGAAGGGCTTCGATTCCTTCGTCTTTAAGTTCTTGCTCATCCATTACATAGATGTTGCGGTCTGTTTCTTCTGGTGCTTGAAGCTTTCTTTTGACACCGTCAAGACCTGCAGCAAGCAGTGCGGCCATTGCCAAGTATGGGTTGGCAGATGGGTCTGGGCTTCTCACTTCAATTCTTGTGCTCGCTTTTCTAGAAGAAGGAATTCGCACAAGTGGACTACGGTTACGTAGTGACCAAGCGATGTATACCGGCGCTTCATAGCCTGGAACGAGACGCTTGTATGAGTTGACGATTGGGTTTGTAATTGCTGTGAACGCTTTGGCGTGATCGAGAATCCCAGCTAAGAATTGCATCGCTGTTTCACTCAATTGGGAAGGCGTGCTCTCATCGTAAAAAGCATTCGTCTTTCCTTTGAATAAAGACATGTTACAGTGCATCCCCGAGCCGTTTACACCAAATAGTGGTTTTGGCATAAATGTCGCGTGCAAGCCATGCTTTCTAGCAATCGTTTTTACGGCTAGTTTGAACGTTTGGATGTTGTCACAAGTAGTGATTGCATCGGCATATTTAAAATCAATTTCATGTTGTCCTGGTGCTACTTCATGGTGAGATGCTTCGATTTCGAAGTCCATATCCATGAGTTCAAGTACGATGTCACGACGGCAGTTTTCACCTAAGTCTGTCGGAGCAAGGTCAAAGTATCCACCTTTGTCATTCAACTCCATCGTCGGCTCGCCTTTTTCATCGTTTTTGAAGAGGAAAATTCTGGTTCAGGTCCAATGTTAAAGTCGGTAAACCCGAGCTCTTCTGCCTGTTTGAGTACACGCTTTAGAATGCCACGCGGGTCGCCTTCAAACGGTTTTGGTTCTTCGCCTGGTGCACCTGGCTCATAGATGTCACAAATGAGACGAGCAACTTTGCCTTTTTCCGGCGTCCAAGGGAAAATGACCCAAGTATCAAGGTCCGGATATAAGTACATATCTGACTCTTCAATACGAACAAATCCTTCAATTGAAGACCCGTCAAACATCATTTCGTTATCTAACGCTTTCTCAAGCTGATCAACCGGGATTTCAACGTTTTTAATCGTCCCTTGAAGGTCAGTAAATTGCAGTCGAATAAACTTTACGTTTTCTTCTTTTGCCAGTCGCGCAATATCTTCTCGCGTATACTTTGCCATGTTTCGTCATTCCCCTTTTCGTTTAATAATTCAAAAAGCAATGTATGTGACTTCCCCACAAAGTGTATGTGGAGAAGGTAATACCGAATTATGATCTAAAAAAGTGAGACAGTTGCCCTTGAATCATGCTTGCTTTCGTTTCGTTTGGATGATTCACTGCTTCTCGCTTCAACCGTTCACGAAGCTTTTTTAGTTCTTCACGCTCACGCACTTCTTTCTCGCGCTCTGCTTCTTGTTCTTTCATCATTTCCTTAATGCCTGCCATGTTCACGCCGCGATCGGTGAGCTGCTTGATATCAAGGAGAACATCGACATCCGCAAAAGAGAAAAGCCGCTGGTTGCCATCCGTCCTTGCCGGTCTTACAAACCGTGTGTTTCATAATAGCGAATTTGTCTTGGCGTAAGGCCTGTTAATTCCTTCACGATACGGATCGAGAACAAAGGCATGTGCAGTCGTTCACTTTGCTCCAATTGTTTGCTCCTTTCAAGATCAGCACGTGTGATCCGTGAAAATATTACGTTGTATCTATGAATATATTACTTAGTTTAAGAGATACAAAATTTCATGTCAACTTTTTTAATCAATTTATGTTAACTTTTTTGACATGAGTGGTGCAACATCGTTGCAAGTGCCCGTTTCACCGCAATCTTTACGTGAGCGAAAGAAAGGCCCCCTTGAACATACGCGGTGTAAGGCTCTGCCACAGGTCCATCCGCACTAAGTTCAATACTTGCCCCTTGCACGAATGTCCCAGCTGCCATAATGACGTTGCCATCATAACCCGGAAGCGGACCTGGGACCGGTAATGCGCGGGCATCTACCGGTGAATTCTGCTGAATGCTCTGGCAGAAGCTCACCATTGCGCGCTCTTCACCAAAATGAACCGCTTGGATTAAGTCCGTTCGCTTTGTCATTGAGCTAGGAGTGGTATGAAAGCCCGCCTTCTCCAACATAGCGGCTGTAAAATGTGCTCCTTTTACGGCGTCGGCGACGACAGTTGACGCCATGAATACACCTAAAAAGGCGTCATGTAAAAACGGACCGGTTGCCCCAGCTTCAATTCCAATTCCAGGCGCACTTAAACGAGAGGCTGCCCGTTCGACGAATCGAGCTTTTCCGGCGATGTAACCACCGGTTTTGGCAATGCCCCCACCTGGTTCTTAATGAGGGAACCTGCAATCAAATCCGCTCCAACATCCCCTGGTTCTTCAGTTTCTACAAACTCCCCGTAGCAATTGTCCACGAAGACGTTCACGTGCGGGTGATGGGTTTTAATGTGCAAAATGTACGCACCAAGCTCGTCCAAAGTAATGGATGGGCGGGAATCGTAACCCGAGGAACGTTGAATGACTACCCAGCTCGTTTTTTCAGAAATTGCAGCTGTTACACAGGAAAGATCAATGCGTCCTTCTTTGAGGGGAACGACGTGCGTGTCCATATTATACTCTTTGAAATTCCCAACCTCGTCGCCTGTTAAACCTAAAACCGATTGCATCGTTTCATAGGGATCGCCGCTAGCATACACTAATTGTTCCCCTGGCCTCATGTTCCCGAACAAAGCTGCGCTAATGGCATGTGTTCCCGACACGAAATGCGGACGTACAAGCGCCCTTTCCATCCCAAAGATCCGGGCGTACACTTGCTCAAGCTTTTCTCTCCCCTCGTCGTCATACCCATAACCGTCCGAACCTACGAGATGGTGCTTTGAAATTCCCGCCTCTTGAAAGGCATCCAACACTTTCGCTACATTTCGTTCACTCGTTTGGTCGATTTGTGTATAGATGTCAGAGAGGTCAATATTGATTTCTCGCTCCCACGTCTGAATTTGGTCTGTCATTCTCTTTTGTCTCCTTTAGTTGTCTTTGTTCACGTAGCGATTTTGTGAGCGTGCATAACCCTTCACGAAATAACTCTCCGTTTGTTCATCAAAATCTTCCTCTTGAACAATCGTTGTACTTTTTAACCGAGACAACCGCTTCCCATCTCCAGCAGGAACCACTTGTTCGTACGGTTCCATAAAAGAGATGATTTGCTTCTCCAATAAAAGCAAAAGCTCCTCGATATTTCTGCCGGTTTTCGCACTAACTTCGATTCGCGGGGCATTACCTGACACCAACGTTTCTCGGTTCGAGTGATGCTCATCTTGTTTATTCAGTACTGTAATCGTTTCAATACCACTTGCGCCAAGGTCTTGAAGCAGCGATTCAACGGTTTTCACTTCATCATCTGCGTGCTCGCTCGAAGCGTCCACTACGTGAACGAGCAAATCTGCTTCTGTAACTCTTCGAGGGTGGATCGAAAGCTCGCAATAAGTGTGGTGGGCAAGTCCCGAATAAAACCAACCGTATCACTCACTTGCACTTCTAAGCCTGATGGCAGTCGTAGTCTTCGAGTGAGTGGATCAAGTGTAGCAAACAACAGGTCCTCGGCGAATGCTTGTTCATCCGTTAGTGCATTCAAAAGCGTCGTTTTCCCTGCATTTGTATACCCTACGAGCGTAATGTGCAGCCGCTCTCCTTGTTGCTTTTGATGCTTGCGCACATCTCGGTGCTTTTGCACGCGAACGAGGTCCCGCTTTAACTCATCCATTCGCCGGTGAATGTGACGACGGTCGGTTTCTAGTTTTGTTTCACCAGGACCCGCGTTCCAATGCCTCCGCCTAACCTAGAGAGCGATAACCCTTGACCTCTTAGACGCGGCAACAAGTACGTCAACTGCGCAAGTTCCACTTGAATTTTCCCTTCTCGGGTTCGTGCGCGTTCGGCGAAAATATCAAGAATCAACTGGGTGCGGTCAATGACCGCAACACCGGTCGATTCTGAAAGCGATTGGCCTTGCCTCGGGGACAGCTCATCGTTAATGACGATCACGTCTACTTCTAGCTCCGAAGCGAGTTCTGATAGTTCATCAACTTTACCAGAACCAACATAACGAGACACGTCTGCAGTTCTACGGTTTTGTAAACTCGTATGCACAACTGTGCCGTGGGCCGTCGTTACAAGACTTTTCAATTCTTCTACACTTCTATGTTGCAAAGCTTCGTCTTCTTTTTCATTGATGACTGCAACAACAATAACTCTTTCCAAAAATGGCTACCTCCTAAAAATCACGATCAGATAAGGTTTTTAATGCATCTACGTCATGTTCATTATGCTCGCGCATCGTTCGAACCGCATGCTGGCGAATCGCCTGCTCAATCGTGTTTCGAATGTATCGTCCGTTACTAAACGGCTCTCTAACTGAGGATTTACGTTGCTGTAACGCTTGCTCAAATTTCGTTTTTGCACGTTCGGTCCAAATGTATTCTCGCTCCACGAGTAGACGCTCTGCAATTCGCATGAGCTGTTGTACCGAGAAGTCCGGGAACTCAAGTTGTAATGGAAACCGAGATGGCAAACCAGGATTCAAATCCAAAAACGCATCCATTTCCCTTGAATACCCTGCGAGAATGAGAATAAACGACTGTTTGTGGTCTTCCATCGCTTTCACTAGTGTATCAACAGCTTCTTTTCCAAAGTCTTTTTCCCCACCTCGGGCCAGTGCATACGCCTCGTCAATAAAGAGAATTCCCCCTGACGCTTTTTGCACCAGCTCACGAGTCTTTTGTGCCGTCTGACCAATATATTCCCCAACAAGATCTGCCCGCTCTGCTTCAATAAAATGGCCTTTTTGTAAGAAACCAAGGTCTTTAAACAACCGACCGAGAAGACGGGCAGCTGTCGTTTTACCTGTACCAGGACTTCCTTTAAAAATCATGTGCATCGACTGTTCAACGGTCTTCAATTGATGTTTCTCGCGACAACGGTTAATATGAATCCAAGCATAAATTTCACGAACCATTGTTTTGACGTTCTCAACGCCAATCAGTTTTTCCAATTCTTTTTCTGCTTTTTGCAGCAGATAGTGGTGGTCGGTTTCTAACGTTGCTGTTTCTCGTTTCTCTTTCTCTTTTAAACGTACGCGGATGCGAGATCTTCCCTGCTGACTGCTGATCATTGTTATCCCTCCGAACAATCACGGGCATTTGCCCATAGTGTACGCAAGCAAAGGGAAAGATGTGCAAAAACCGCGTTGCCTACATTATTGTATCGAAAGGAGAAGGAATTTGCACCCAAACGAATGTTCATTACCCAAACCTGCAAACAAGTACTTAGATGCTTTAGCCGCAAAAGGCAGAAAGACGTCTACGATCAAGCGATATCGGTATGACTTATTAGATTATTACTCTTATGTTCATGAACATATACAACCCGATGAACAATTGCCCACATACGAGTCTCTTTCGAAGTTCTTTACTGAAATTATCGGGAAGCGAAACTATAAATACAAAACGTATAAACGTATTCATACGGTATTGCTCCGTTATGGCGCGTATTTATGTGAGATGCGTTTGCAGTCGGTTAATCCCGTCGAAGAAATTACACTTCCAGAGGTTGATGATGATGAGCTTTCAGAAGAAGATTTATTTAGTCATCGCGAAGTGGACCAATTGCTCCGTTCCATTCATTCAGACAATGGTCTCTCAGAAACTCAGCAGAAATCCCGGCCGCTTCTAGCACCACGAAACCTCATTATGATCCGACTTCTCTTGTTTTACGGTTTGCGATTGCAAGAATTGTACGGCCTACAAATCGATGACTGGCAACGGCCCGGTCGCTTACATGTCAAACCGTTAGACGGTGAGGTGCTTCCACGCACCATTTCACTTTCACAAGCCGACCGCACGTACCTCCGTGATTATCTTGACGTAATTCCAACGCCAGTTCAGCCGGTACTCGGAAATGAGCACCCGCTATTTATCAGTTTCGACTACCAACGGCAAACGTATCGCTGGTCGTATGAAGAAGATATGCCAAAAAGACTTACGATCGTGGCGATGCAAAAAATGATTCGAGAGGAACTAAAACGAGCAGGACTGCCTCTCGGGCGAAGCGCACAGCACATGCGACATACATTCATTGTTCGTTCCCTTGAAAATGATGAACCCCTCTCAAGCCTCCAACAAAAACTTGGTTTGCACTCCCCACTCGTACTTCAACGCTATGAGCAACTGGCCTTGAAGGATGAATCGTAGCATGTAAGGAACTGGCTCACACAATTTCTTTCGTGTGAACAATGTGGCGATCTATATATTGGCAAGGTATTCTTTACTCATTTGAAAAGAAAATCCCGTCTCTTTTAAAAGAGACGGGATTTTCTTTATTCTCCTTGATTCGGATCTAATTGTAGTTGGACGTTCCGCTGCGGAGCAAACGTTGAAATGGCGTGCTTGTACACCAACTGTTGTTTGCCGTCGGTATCAATGATGATCGTGAAGTTGTCAAATGCTTTCAAATACCCACGAATTTGAAAGCCATTCGTCAAAAATACAGTAATTGCGATATTCTCTTTTCGCAACGTATTTAAGAATTGATCTTGAATATTGACGTTTTTCAATACAGGTCCCCCCAATTCATGTCTTCTGTTCATTTCGACACGTCTTGCACGATTCCTTCAAGAAATTTAACAATTCCTTGAAAATCCTCTGACTTCGGTTCAGCACCCATGTCGAACCATGTGACCGTCTCTTTATTTTTAAACCAAGTGAGTTGACGTTTCGCAAATTGTCGAGAATGAATTTTAATTCGATCTACCGCTTGTTCGAATGAGTATTCGCCTTCAAAATAGGCAACGAGTTCTTTGTAACCAATTGCCTTCATTGCTTGAGTATGTGCATACCCTTCTTCGTAGAGACGCTCAACCTCTTGAACCAACCCTTGATCAATCATCCGGTCTACTCGTTGTTCTATACGGCTATACAACTTACTTCGCTCCATCTCCAAACCAATGATAATGACGTCGTAAAGAAGCGCGGGATTCGTTTGTGAGAGAGGATCAGGAGCCGATTTACCACTGTGAATCAATTCCAAAGCACGAATGACCTTGCGCGTGTTGTTTTGATGGATGCGTTCCGCTGCCGACTCATCTTGTTTCCGCAATGCCTCGTGCAACTCTTCTTTTCCACCCGGTTGATTGGCAAGCTGTTCCATCTTTTCCCGCCATGCCAGGTTCGCTGGTTGGTCCTCAAATTGCCAATCAGACGTGACGCTTTTCACATACATCCCGGTACCACCGACTAAAATAGGTAGATTTTAGGGAGTTCATCCTCTATCGGACGAACAGACGTCGTCTCTTCTGCCTCCAGCTCTTGTTTTCGTTCTATACGAGCAGGTGCGGGCTCTTCTTTCACAACGAGCGGTTCATTCTCTTCACGTTTTTCTCCAATTTCCTTATGTGTTGGCTCTGCAGCACGTTCATAAGAAAGTGGCAGCTCCTGAGCGACAGAAACCGGTGCTTTGGCGCGTTTCGAAGGCGCGGCGGTCGGGATGAACGTTTCTTTTTTGAGATGAGCTGCAATCGCACTCTCCACCTCTTGAAGCAATTCATCTTCTTTGCTTAATCGCACATCCCATTTGGACGGGTGCACATTTACATCGACTAAAGTTGGGTCCATCGTAATCGAAAGTAGCACAACCGGATAGCGGTGCAAAGGTAAGAGTGTATGATACGCTGACTCCAACGCTTTCACGATTGGAAAGTGACGAATATAACGGCCGTTAATAAATGTGCTCATGTAATGCCTGCTCGCTCGATTCAACTCCGGCCGACCGATAAACCCTGAGATCGTATAGTCTAACGATTCATGGGAGACCGGGAGCATCTGTTCAGCCACTTGCTTGCCGTACACTTGAAAAATGACCGACTGTAAATTGCCATTCCCATTCGTAAATAGCAGTTGCTTGTCATTGTGCTTAAACCGAATCGACACATCTGGCCGGGAAAGCGCCGCCCGGTTGATCACATCGCTTACTCTTCCAAGTTCCGTGTTGACGGTCTTCATATGCTTAAGCCTAGCAGGTGTATTGAAAAACAGCTCGTCCACAACGATGCGTGTGCCTTGCCTTGCTTTTGTCGTATTCTTTCCAATGAGACGCCCACCTTGATAGCGAAGTTCAATGCCCGCTTCACCAGAGACGGCCGTTTCCATCGTCACTTTCGCGACCGACGCAATACTTGGCAACGCCTCCCCTCTAAACCCTAGCGTGCGTATTCGATTCAGATCTGATTCACGGGCAATTTTACTCGTGGCATGCCGTAAAAAGGCGAGCTCAGCTTCGCCGCTTCGAATTCCTGAGCCGTTATCAATAATTGAAATGGAGGCAAGCCCTCCTTCGGTAATTCCAATATCGATTTCTGTACTGCCTGCATCTAGTGCGTTTTCCAACAGTTCTTTTACGACCGAAGCGGGGCGTTCGACCACTTCCCCTGCAGCAATTTTGTTTGATAAGTGGTCATCCAACTGTATGATCTGAGCCATTTTCATCCCCTTTCTGAATCATTGATTTTTCGTTGCCACTCATAAATTTTTTCCAGTGCCTGTATTGGCGATAAGTGCAGTACATCAAGGTGTTGCACCTCTTGTTCGATCTCACTTTTGCTTCGCTGATCTGCCTTGTCTCGCTTTTTTGTTGACTCTGGCACCGTTTCTTCGAACAAGACGAGCTGTTCATGAACGTTTGGATCAGGCGTTGGCCTGAGTTCGGTTTGTTCCAATTCTTGCAGCAAATGTTCGGCACGGTCAATGACTTGATCCGGCAAATTGGCAAGCTTGGCTACGTGAATCCCATAACTTCGATCTGCTTTTCCATCTTCAACTTTATGCAAGAAAATAACGTTCCCGTCTTCTTCCTCCGCACGAACATGAACATTTTTTAGCCTTCCAAGTTGTTCTTCAAGGATCGTCAATTCATGGTAGTGCGTTGAAAATAGTGTTTTGCATTGGTTCTTCTCATGAATGTATTCGATGATTGCTTGTGCGAGCGCCATTCCATCATACGTTGACGTTCCACGGCCAATTTCGTCGAGCAACACCAAACTGTTTGCAGAAGCTTGTTGCAATGCATATTCTGTTTCCACCATTTCCACCATGAATGTGCTCTGGCCGCTAGCCAAATCGTCCGCTGCCCCAATGCGGGTAAAAATCCGGTCAAATAACGGCAATACCGCAAGATCAGCAGGAACATAACAGCCGATTTGTGCCATCACACTGATCATCGCCACTTGGCGCATGTACGTACTTTTACCCGCCATATTTGGCCCTGTAATGAGCAGCATATCCCGCTCCCCGTCTAAGTGAATATCGTTCGGTACGTAATCACCGACTGGGATCGTCTCTTCTACGACAGGATGGCGGCTCCGTTCGAGCCGAAGTTCCCCGGCTTCTGAAAACAGAGGTTTTGTGAATCGTTTCTCTTCACTTGCGACCGAAAAGCTTTGCAATACATCGATCTCACTAATCATCTTAGCGGCTTGTTGGATGTTCGGAATATACCTTTGGACTTCTTCTCGAATTTGCAGAAAAAGTTCATACTCCAACGTTTCCATCTGATCTTCTGCATTTAAAATCTTACTTTCCATCTCTTTAAGCTCGTTGGTTGCAAAACGTTCTGCATTGGTTAACGTCTGTCTGCGCTCGTACTGTTCAGGTACGAGGTGCGCACTTCCTTTTGACACTTCTAGATAAAAGCCAAACACGCGATTATACCCGACTTTTAGCGTCTTAATTCCCGTTCGCTCACGTTCTGTCTTCTCCAGATCAGATAGCCACGTCTTCCCATTCTCTGTCGCTTCTCGGTAAGTGTCGAGCTGCTCATTGTACCCAGCGCGAATCATCCCGGCTTCTTTAATTGAGATCGGTGGTTCATCAACAAACGCTTCTCGTAACAGCACTTCTAACGGTGCACACTCTTCGATGTTTTTGCCGTATTCGTTTGCAGCGTCTCCAAGCTCCGTAAGTAGCGCGCGGATCCCGGGCACTTGTTGCAAAGACTTTCGCAATTGCACGAGCTCTCTTGCATTCACATTGCCGTAAGCGACTTTTCCGGCGAGACGTTCCAAATCATACACTTGCTGAAGCGCCTCTTGTAACGTGCGGCGTTCAATGGGGTTGTCCAAAAATACCGAGACCATTTGAATTCTTGCCTCGATTTGGGATTGGTTATATAACGGTTGTTCAATCCATTTCCGTAACCTTCGACTCCCCATTGCTGTTTTTGTAAAATCTAGCAATCCATATAACGACCCGCTTTTCGTTCGTTCACGCAACGACGCGATAATTTCTAAATTCTTTCTCGTATGCACGTCCATTTGCATGTGTTGCTGATGGATGTGAGTAACAGCGGGCTGCATATGCTGCAGTGACCGCTTTTGTGTGTGTGTTAAATAATTGAGCAATCGGCCAAAAGCCGTGCGTATGAGCGGTTCATTTCCATCATAAAGATGGTCCATATGAGATGGGATTTCTTCTTTCATCTCTGTAGACATCGTCATTCCAACAACTGGGAGGTGTGTCCCTGCTGCTTCATCAACCACAATCTCTTTAAGACCATCCATATGTAATAACCGATGCATTTCATGATCGCCGCGGTCCGTCACGCCGACCTCGGTTTCTCCTGTCGACAAATCGGTACGCGCATAACCCATCTGCGCTATACCGATTGAAAGCGAGAGAATATATTGATTCTCCTCGGCTTGAATCGCTTTCCCTTCCATGACCGTACCAGGGGTAATGACACGAACGACGTCACGTTTGACGACCCCTTTTGCTGTTGACGGGTCTTCCGTTTGTTCACAAATGGCAATTTTATAGCCTTGTTCAACGAGGCGAGTAATATAATTTTCGGCAGAATGGTAAGGAACACCACACATCGGTGCTGCGTCGTCTCCCTTTCCTCTTTTCGTTAAAGTAATTTCAAGTACACGCGCTGCAAGTACGGCATCATCATAAAACAGCTCATAAAAATCACCAAGACGAAAGAACAAAAACGCATCTTCATGTTCTTCTTTGATTCGAAAATATTGCTGCATCATCGGTGTTTGTTTAGACACTTTGTTTCCCCCACTATATAACGAACTAGAACAAATTATAGCATATTCACGTTTTTGATGATGAACGAATTCAATAGAAAAACCAGGAGCAAATCTCCTGGTTAATCTTTCTTATAGCTTTCTTTTTCTTCTTCATGTTTACGATGATCTTCTTTCTCTTTATGATCGAAGTCGCGTCGATCATCTTGTCGTTCACGCTTTCTATTTCCAAATTCTCTTGGAGGTCGGCGATCAAGGAATTTCGGATCAATCTGATCTTTTAGCTCTTGGTCACTCACTTGTTCGCTCCACTTCACGTCTTCATAATGGGCATCTTCTTTGTCTGGATAAACGAGGATGCTCACTTTTGTCTCCCCGACAACTTCAGCAGCGAACTCTTTCTCAACTTCAACATTCACATCTTTTTCGTTTTTCGCGATTAATGCCTCAATCGTTTGTGGTTGCTTCGTTGCTCTTGCAATGACGTCCAACTCATCGGTCATGAGTTCATCAGGTCTCATCTTTAATGGCACATGTTCATGGTAAGATACCCGTTCTGTTGCCACATCGGTTTTCGTGTTTTTCTCATAAGAATACCAAACGTTAATATCATAGGAACCTTTAATTTCTACACTGTCCCCTTTACGCTCTGCATCATAGCGATGATTAATAACCCAGCACCCTAGTATACTCGTAGGATTGTGCTGCGGACAAATGGTGTGCATCGTTTTGGAGAATTTTCTTCCTTTACCGCAAACGGCTTTCGTAATAATTTCTCTGTAATGTTCAGACACGTCACGTTCCTCCCTTATTTTCGGCATTCCGGCGCTTGCATGCCTCTTCTTATTCATATGTATGACCTAAATGTACGATCATGCCCATAAATTGTTGCTCACGAAAAAAGAGATGAGGATCTGATCTCCTCATCTCTTACCTATGCAAAACCCAATTCAACTATTCTTGGTCTAAATAAGCTCTTAACATCCAATCATCTTTTTGGAAGTCTCTTGCAATTTCTTGAATCGCATCAGCAAGGGACAATGCTTTTTTATCTTCAAGTTGTTCCATAATCTCATACAATTCATTACTCATCTTCTGAAGGTCGAGGGAAATGCTGTTTACCATATCCAACTCACCTTCATTACCTGTTGCTTCGTCAATCGTAGAAGCAGCAAGGAAATCTTTCATCGTTGCGAGCGGCTGCACTCTTACAGTTAGCATTTGCTCAGCATACTCATCAATGTGTGTTTTCGTTTTGTCATACATCTCTTCGAATTTCTCATGCAAAGAGAAGAAATGCTTCCCTTTAATATACCAGTGATAGTTATGAAGCTTGATATAGAAAACATGAAGGTTGGCGAGTTGCTCGTTTAATTCTTTCTCCATTGCTCTAGCGCTTGTGCCTTTAATTTCTGCTTGTCGTTTAACCATGTAAAACGCCTCCTATAAGTAGTGATTTGTATTCAACTAATTATTGATTATAATTATTATATAATAACAATTATAATTTGACAACCATTATCGTGTTTTCGTGGTGTCTAATTATTATCTACCCGTTTCTCAAATAAAATATGCCCCTATTTATAGAAAAACACCCGCGATCATCCTCGCGGGTGTTTCTGATTGTCAATTACTCTTTATCTTTAGAGCTTGTAATGTGCGCTGTTACCGTATCTGAAATCGTACTGGATACGAGTTGTAACACTTCGTTTACTTCTGTTTGGCTGCGCTTAAATTCTTGGACAATCGGAATGTCATCAATTTTTTTGTGAAGATCTTCAATTTCAGCCTCAGTTTTCTTAATGGCTTCTGTTTTTTTGTAGTGCTTCAAGTTTACAAGTTCTTTTTGTTTTGCTTTCACTTCATCGATGAGCCCTTGAATCTTCGTGTTTTGGTTAATTTGCGCTTCAGCACGAATGAAAAAGTCAACCTCTTCTGTTTGGGTAAGTTCATTCGCCAACTGCTTCGCTTTTGCCATAATCTCTTCTTTTGTATACAATCCTTCTGTCATGCGTTCTGCACCTCGCTGTATTCGACCAGTTCACCATCTAATGACCACGTTTTTACGTTTGTGATTTTTGCATAGATTAGCTGTCCAATTTTATCTTTTGACGTTCTTACGTTTACACGTTTGTTTGTACGCGTTCGACCAGAAAGTACATCTGGATTTTTCTTACTCTCGCCTTCAATAAGAACTTCAACCGTTTGTCCTTGCATAGCGGCATTACTCTCTGCGGACAATCGGTTTACAAGTTCGTTCAGTCTTTGTAATCGTTCTTTCTTTACGCTCATCTGAACATTATCTTCCATCCGAGCGCAGGTGTACCTTCTCGAGGAGAATAAATGTACGTAAACGCACTGTCATATCTCATCTCTTCAACCAACGTGAGCATATCTTCAAACTGCTCATCGGTTTCATTCGGGAAGCCAACGATCAGGTCGGTCGTGAATGTGGCATGCGGCATCGCTTTTTTAATTCGGTTAGCAAGGTCGATGTATTGTTCTCTCGTATACTTTCTTCCCATAAGCTTTAGAATCTCGTTATTTCCGTGTTGGACAGGGAGATGAATGTGTTCTAACAAGTTGTCTCCTTTTGCCAAGACTTCGATCAGCTCGTCGTCAAAGTCTCTTGGGTGGCTCGTCGTAAATCGAACACGTGGAATATCTACTTGTCGAATCATATCCATCAATTTTCCGAGAGAGCTTGGGTCTTCAAGATCTTTTCCGTACGCATTCACATTTTGCCCGAGAAGCGTGATCTCTTTGTATCCTTGTCTTGCCAAATCTCTCACTTCATGAATGATATCTTCAGGTTTTCTGCTTCGCTCTTTACCTCTCGTATAAGGAACGATGCAATATGTACAGAACTTGTCACACCCATACATAATGTTGACCCAAGCTTGTGTTTTGCCTGCACGTTTGCGCGGCATGTTCTCAACAACATCGCCTTCTTTTGACCACACCTCAACGACCATTTCTTTACCGAGGATCGCATCATGCAAAAGCTCTGGTAATCGGTGAATGTTGTGTGTCCCGAAAATAAGATCCACATGTTGATGCTTTTGCAAGATCTTATTGACGACCGTTTCTTCTTGAGACATGCATCCACAGATTCCGAGCACAACTTCTGGTTTCTCCAGTTTCAAATTCTTTAAGTGACCGATCTCGCCAAACACTTTATTCTCGGCGTTCTCACGGATGGCGCACGTGTTCAATAAGATCACATCGGCATCTTCGGTTTCCTCTGTACTCGTAAACCCTAGTTCTTCTAAAATGCCGGCCATGTTTTCGGTATCATGAACGTTCATCTGACATCCGTACGTGCGAATATAATAGCGCTTGCCTTGGCCAATTTGTTTCATTTGCTCTGGAACCGAAAAGTCATAATGAAAGTCGACTTCTTTTCTTCGTCTTCGTTGGCCTTGTCGGTAATTCGGTGGTTCATTAACGACGATACTTCTCCCGCCAATTTTCATGACGTTTTTGCCTTCATCATTCTCTTCGAAAACTGCATTCGAGAAATCAAAGTATTTCCCGAAGTCCTTTTGGTCTAAAGACTTCCCATTTTTTTCTGTATGATCAGGGTTGGTCTCGTTTTGACGGCGTTTGTGATCGCTCATAGCCATCCCCTTTCTGTATACCAAAAATCTCATATATAAACGGATGTTGCTGCAAATCCATTAACTGCAGAACTTACCAGTTCAAATTATAATGGTTCACCGTGAGGAAAACAACCTCAAGTTCTTTCACTCGTAGATGTTCACCTCTTAGTCACAGATTTCAGGAATGATTCAGTTGCAATCCTCTGTGCCGATTTAAGCAGCGGCAATTTCCATCTTTCGAGGCCTAGCCAAATCCCCTGGGTGTTGACCATAAAACGAAGATACTTGTTCAATACCAGCTGTTGTTGCTTGTTCGTAACGCTCTAACAGCTCATTAATGGACGTATTCCCGTCCATATGGTGCTTCGTGAGCACCCGTAATATCTCTGCGATTGCACGAGTTTGACTGTCATCGACGATTTGCTCAACATTTGACAAATCGATGGTTTCACGCCCAAAAAGTATCGTATCTGTACCTTTGGCTCCTACTTTTTCTTTTTTTCCTTTTTGTGCATTCCAACCTGCTTTTTTCGGCATCCGCTTTTTCGTTGAATGAGTAACATCATCGGGCATAACCGCCTGCCTCGTCGTTCCTTCGCTTGCAATTTGTTTTGCACGATCGGTGACATCGGTGACTTCGTATTCATCGAGCATAATGACGGTGTCTGCCACTTCTAAATAATCGCCACTTCCTCCTACAACGACAATCGTTGAGATGCCTTCTTCTTCATATAAATATCGAACCCGATCAATAAATGGCGTAATTGGCTCCTTCTCTTTCGCTACGAGTTGCTGCATGCGTTGGTCACGAATCATGAAATTCGTTGCGCTCGTATCTTCATCAATGAGCAAAAGCGTTGTGCCAACTTCTCGAGCCTCTATAATATTTGTCGCTTGTGACGTACTCCCACTTGCATTTGTTGTTGAAAACGAACGAGTGCTTTTATCATTTGGTAAATTACCGATAAACATGCCAATATCAACACCACTCACGCTTCTTCCATCCTCGGCTCGAATTTTCATCGCTGTGTCGTCGGTAGCAATGTACTCTCGCCCATCTCCAGCAATATGGTTGTACACCCCTTGCTCAATTGCTTCAAGCAACGTGCTTTTGCCGTGATAACCACCTCCAACAATGACCGTCACACCTCGTTTAATCAACATTCCGCGAACGTTGCCCGCATGGGGGAGGTTTGCGTAAGCTTCCAGTTCTTTTGGGCTCATAAAACGTTTTGTGTGATCACTTTGAAGTGGCTGTTTACTTATGCCACTCAATCGTGGCAAAATCGCGCCATCACGAATAAACACTAGGCCATCCTCTTTGGCTACAAATTGGCGCAAAGCATGCTGATCATCACAAAGACGTAAGTGCTCGTGTAACTGATCGATGTCCATATCGTCAACGGCTGATTGCATAATTTTTGGGAGTTGTACCGTTAGTCGTTGGATCGCTTCTTTCGCAAGAATGGAGCGCCCCCTTGCCGGTAACTGAACAGATAGACGCACTTCCAGTTGACCTTTATGAATAACGACTGCGCTTCTCTCCAATATTTCTTGAGAAGGAGCGTCAATGAAAATGCCTTTGTTTGCTTGGTGCTTCTGGATCATTCGGTTTACCACTCTTGCCAAATAATCCGTGAATCCTATATACCGCCAATGATCGGTGTACATGTCTTTCGTAAACGATAGCTTGTCCACCGGTGCACTTACGCGTATTCGAGACGGAGACGCATATGGATCGGCTTGGACATGATCAATGTGCAGCGTATACTTCCCAAACGTGTGCGCGCCTTTAATGTCATGGTATGCTTTGTATCCTTTGTGATCGATGCGATGTAAGATCGAGGTTAATTGCTTCATAAGAATTCTCCTTGTATTACGGTTTTATAAAAAAGTTTGGCACATGGATAAAAAACCTAGTGTACGTACACTAGGTTTTTTATCGTTACCTTTGCTAGTCATCACTTATCTTGGTTCAATGATCAATTTAATCGCCGTGCGTTCCTCACCATCAATCTCAATATCGGTAAAGGCTGGAATACAGATTAAATCAATGCCACTCGGTGCTACAAATCCTCTAGCAATGGCAACCGCTTTAACCGATTGATTGAGTGCGCCAGCGCCAATGGCTTGAATCTCTGCCGCACCTCGCTCTCGTATGACTCCTGCTAGGGCACCGGCTACAGAGTTCGGAACAGATTTCGCTGAGACTTTTAAAACTTCCATGTATTGTCCTCCTATCGCTTTTAAATGGCACCGTTACCCCCATAATATTCAGCAGTTGCCTTCCTATGCCTTTATCGTGATAATTTACGGTTATTCATAAAAAGGATGATCATCATTAATCATAATTCTTTGCAGGGAACGTGCCTTGCCCGTTTGGTCATCGAGGTCAATGCAAATCCCATTTAATTGGGTTCGACCTTCGGCCACTTCGAACTTCACTGGCATCGCTGTCAAAAACTTGTCCAATACAGCCTCACGTTCAACCCCGAGTATTCCGTCATACGGCCCGGTCATACCAACATCTGATTGGTAAGCCGTCCCACCCGGAAGAATTCGGTCATCGGCTGTTGAAACATGAGTGTGTGTTCCAATGACAGCACTTGCTTTCCCATCTAAAAACCAGCCCATTGCTTGCTTCTCACTTGTGACTTCAGCATGAAAATCTACAAATACAAACGGGGTTCTTTTCTTTGCTTCTTCCACCGCTTCTTCAACAGCCCGAAACGGGCAGTCAATATCAGCTAAAAATGTACGACCCATCGCATTAATAACGACAACTTCTTGTCCATTTATATTCACACTCACTGTTCCTTTACCAGGTGTGCCTACCGGGTAATTGATCGGACGAATGAGCTTTTTGGCATCATCAATAAATGAGAATATCTCTCTTCTTGCCCAAGCATGATTGCCAAGTGTAACGACTTGTGCTCCTGCTTCTAAAAAGCTTTTGTAAATCTTTTCTGTAATGCCTTTGCCACTAGCCGCATTTTCGCCATTAACAATCGTAAGCGATGGTCTATACTTCTTACGCAGTTCGGTAAATAGTCTTGTACCATGCTTCTGCCTGGTCGACCGACGACATCTCCAATAAATAAGATTCGCATGCTGTTTCCCTCGCCTCATCTTCGAATTCATGCGATAGTCATTATATACCCTTTCAGGGAGTTCATAAAACTATCATTGCTTTTAACACGTGTAAAACGTAAAGAAAGCAGCACAATGTGCGCTGCTTTACTTTGCATAGTCTACTGCCCGTGTCTCCCGAATGACAGTGATTCGGATATGACCTGGGTAGTCTAATTCGTTTTCGACCCGCTTTGTAATATCGCGGGCAAGACGATGTGCTAACACATCATCAATTAAATCAGGTTTCACCATAATGCGGACTTCGCGACCCGCCTGTATGGCATACGTTTTTTCAACACCATCAAATGATTCTGCAATCTCCTCGAGTTTTTCGAGTCGGCGTATATACGTTTCCAGTGTCTCTCTTCTTGCTCCAGGGCGTGCAGCAGATAACGCATCTGCTGCAGCGACGAGTGTCGCTATGACAGACTCGGCCTCTTCATCGCCATGGTGAGAAGCAACACTGTTGACGACTACCGCATGCTCATTGTACTTTTTCGTTAATTCTACACCAATTTCTACGTGGCTTCCTTCAATTTCATGATCAATCGCTTTTCCGATATCATGTAGAAGACCCGCTCGTTTTGCTAGTTGCACGTCTTCTCCTAGCTCCGCCGCCATTAAGCCTGTCAAATGAGCCACTTCCAATGAATGTTTGAGCACATTTTGTCCATAACTTGTTCTAAATCGAAGTCGACCCATAATCTTAATTAAATCTGGGTGCAAGTTATGAATGCCCATTTCAAAGGTTGCTTGCTCACCGTACTCACGGATCCGCTCATCCACTTCTCGTCTCGCCTTTTCAACCGTTTCTTCAATACGAGCTGGATGAATACGGCCATCTTGTACGAGACGTTCAAGTGCGGTTCGTGCAATTTCACGACGAATAGGGTCGAAACCAGATAGGATCACCGCTTCTGGTGTATCATCAATGATGAGATCGATGCCAGTTAGCGTTTCTAAGGCACGGATATTTCGACCTTCTCGTCCAATAATCCGACCTTTCATCTCATCATTTGGCAAATTCACGACTGAAACTGTTGTTTCGGCAACATGATCCGCCGCAAATCTCTGTAAAGCTAAAGATAGCATTTCTTTTGCTCGCTTGTTCGTTTCTTCTTTTATACGCTCGGTGTTCGACTTGATCATAACGGCTGATTCGTGTTCCAGTTCTTGTTCGAGATCGACGCGAATCATTTCCTTCGCTTCTTCCTCGTTAATCCGGATACGCGCTCCAGCTCTTCTTGCTGTTTACTGATCAAACCTTCCATTTTACTGTTCATCGCTTCGGTTTCACGCTGTTTCTCTGCGAGAACCTCTTCTCGTTTTTCGAGTGATTCTTCTTTTTTATCTAAAGACTCACTCTTGCGATCAAGTGTTTCTTCTTTTTGAAGAAGTCGACTTTCTTGTTTTTGAACATCGTTTCTCCGTTCGCGAATATCGTTTTCGGCTTCGGAACGAATGCGATACGCTTCATCTTTCGCTTCAAGAATGGATTCTTTCTTGCTTGCTTCAGCGTTTCGCTCCGCTTCTTCAATCATCTTCTTGGCTGCTTGCTCAGCACTTGAGATCTTTGCCTCCGCAATCTTCTTACGGATCAAATAACCGATGAACCCGCCGACGCCAACACCGACCAACAGCAGCAAAATGGAAGTGACCACCATAACAGGACTGTTATCTATCAAGAGATACACCTCCTTTGCTATGAAGTTGTTCTGTGTGAATCTTGTTCACCTTGCGGGTTTGCCAACGAAAAACGGAGACAGCAGGTTTCTGGTGTTGAATTCCATTTGGGTTTTCATCAAACGCATTGTTCATTGAACCAAATGTTTCTGTTCATTCTGTTCCATCATTCATCTTATCTGTTATGAATGTACTATCTGATGGAGAATACGAACTGTATTCTTCATCGATGATAAGCGGCTGCTAACCTTGTCTATCCAAGTCAATTCTTGCCAACAGCAACTCATTTCATTCTTTATAATTGTATACTTCTATTCATGAAAATGTCAACATTACGACGCTGTTCATCTTCGTGTGGAATAAGGAAGATTTGATACGAAAAGAGCAGGGAATGTCCCTGCTCTTCATTAAGCGTCCTCAAGTTTCAACGTCACTTCTTCTTCGTCACTATCTTTCTTCGCGCTAGCGTTCAATTCATAGTGAGCACGAATCTTTTGCTCAATATCTTTAGCGATATCTTCGTTTTCTTTCAAGTATTGCTTCGCATTCTCACGGCCTTGACCGAGCCGCTCGCCTTCATATGCATACCATGCACCGCTTTTATCAACGATGTCAATATCCGTCGCAATATCAAGCAAGGAACCTTCTCTTGATATTCCTTCTCCGTACATAATATCCACTTCTGCTTGGCGGAAAGGAGGCGCTACTTTGTTCTTCACGACTTTCAGTCTCGTTTTATTACCAACCGTTTCATTGCCTTGTTTTAGCGCTTCGGCACGACGTACTTCTAAACGAACGGAGGAATAGAACTTGAGTGCTCGCCCACCTGGTGTCGTCTCTGGATTTCCAAACATTACGCCAACCTTCTCACGAATTTGGTTAATGAATACGGCAATTGCATTGGATTTACTAATTGCTCCTGACAACTTACGAAGCGCTTGGGACATAAGGCGTGCTTGCAAACCGACGTGAGTATCCCCCATATCCCCTTCAATTTCCGCCTTAGGTACGAGTGCAGCCACTGAGTCAATAATCAAAATGTCGACCGCACCACTGCGAATAAGCGCCTCAGCAATTTCCAAGCCTTGTTCTCCAGTGTCTGGTTGAGAGAGCAACAGCTCATCAGTGTTTACACCGAGGTTACGTGCATAGACAGGATCTAGTGCATGCTCAGCATCAATAAAGGCCGCTTGTCCGCCATTTCTTTGAACTTCTGCAATCGCGTGGAGAGCTACTGTCGTCTTACCTGAAGATTCCGGACCGTAGACTTCAACAATCCTTCCGCGCGGATAGCCGCCAACGCCTAGAGCAATATCAAGAGCCAAAGCCCCGCTTGATACTGTCGATACTCTTCGTTCACTATCTTCTCCAAGCTTCATGATGGAGCCTTTTCCGAACTGCTTTTCAATGTTTCGAAGCGCTTGGTCGAGCGCTGCTTTGCGGTCACTCATTGTTCTATCTCCTTTATTATAAATTCATACATTTCTCTCATGCAGAATGATGGTCGTTTTATCCCCTGCATTCATCATATCGTCTTTTGTTCATTTTGCCAAGAAAAATACGAACATTTATTCGTTTTTTTCTTGGAGAACTCACGAGCAAGCCGAAACACCTTCTGTGTCAAAGATCGAAAAACGAACGTCGGATTATATAGGGCAAACATCGACAACCTCAGAAAACTGGCGCGTTCATCGGCCGTAAGGTGTTGAGGCTCGATGTGAGCTTTTCCAAAATTGCGCGGAGAGAGCATAAGGCGACATCAACTTGGTCTTCTGTCTACCCGTTTCGTGAAAAATAGGTGAGACTGTCTAGAGATGGGCTCCTCTATTCAAATACTATTTTTTTATGGCAATTAACCGTGCGAAATTCATCATTCTAAACCTGAATAATTTCTAAGAGAAGTCTATGAGACAGTTGGCACCTTACAGTGTCCTGTTTGAGGGGCGGATAAACACATAAAAGAGTCAGAGAGACCGTGATTAGCCTTCTCCTCTTCTATGTTGGCGTTTGACCGTAATGTCCCCCGACTTTCCTATGACAAGTGTATGGAACGAAGACCGGGTGCAATCTCGACCATAAGGTTCATGGAATTTCTGAACGTATAGATTAGCATAAGACGTCTGCGGTTCGTCAAGACTTCGCAGCAGCGCTGACACGGTTTCAGAAAATGCGCGATGCGTTCAACTTTACATTTCCCTTATTTGCGTTGTTGGTCCTCGATTTCGACCAACCGGTTGAAATTCTCCATAGGCGTTGGAGAAAGCAGAAAACGTTTTTTGCTTCCAAAGGGCTTGTAATGGAAACAGAATCAGCTATTATGCTCGTTTTGGTCTCGTTTTGGTTCCAATCCATAGACATCTGCTTCCAAACAGGCATTTATGGAAGCAGATCGAGCGCTTTACAGTAAATGAACGACCGTCTGCTTCCAAAACCTTCTTCATTCTCGTGTAGTACAAAATTCTAAAACAACCCCTAGCCTAGAATTTATATGGAATGTACTTCACGTTTTTCCAGTTTGCACTATTGTTGCTCTCCACTGCAGGCGGCTGCTTGTAATCCAGAGCATAAATACGACATCACCTCTCACTGCGCTCCGCTTGTGCTCGCTGTGTCTACTTGACAGTCCAGACGATAAGGGCAACAACGGTGCAGCACCAAAGATCGACCACCGTGTTTTCTATGCAGTCCAGACTACAAGTGCAACATCGGTGGCCAAAGTGCGCCCACCTTGTTTTCTATGCACTCCAGAGCATAAGGGCGACACGGTTCACGTTTTTGCCTACTGGTTACAGTGTCTGGAATGAAGTCCAAATGTCCCAAATATTTATTAATGTGACACTTGGGAAAGAAAAATCATCATTTTAAACGTGGATCGGCACATAAACGGAGCGGGCGGTCACAAATTGCGATATATGTGACCGTCGAGAGCCGAAAGTGCCCGGATTGAGGCTGGATTGTCACATAAGTGACACGTCATCACATTCCTTACGCCAGGTGGTGGCCATCGGCTATGCGATGCTTCCCTTCGAGAAACGCTTTCTATTTTGCCTGCAACTCTCACTCACATTGCCGGACAACGTGAGTTGAGATGAGCTTCAACAGTCACTCTGTTAGCGTTCGCCGGCCAATAGCGATCTTAATCATAGGATTTGTTGGAGTTTTTAAGTTTATGTTTAGTCGTAGTAAATAACAGACGCTAGCACATCCAAAAAACGCTCGCCACAAGTCCTCCTCGGACGAATGACAAGCGCTTATCGGAACTTTTCTTACGATTAGGAACGAGCGGGACTCGGTTTGCGAGAATCTCGTTTTGGACGCGGTTTCGCAGGCTCCAAGTTCACTCTTGCTCCGTTCAATCTCGAATGACGAAGGCCTTCATAAACGAAAGGTGCAACGCTCTCAGGCACTTCAACAAAGGTGAAATTCTCAAAGATGTCGATCTTTCCAATTGATTTACCTGGAATGCCAACGGCGTTTGCTACTTCTTCAACGAGAATTTTTGGCGTCATATTCACGTTGCGACCGACGTTAATGAAAAAGCGTACCATTCCTTTTGCACCACCGGTTTCACCGAAGCTATACCCTTCTTCAGACAGGTTGTTTTCCGTCTGGTAGTTCATCTTTAGTAACGCTTGAATAACGTCTTTTTGATCGAAGTCTTTTAGTAGCTCCTCGGTAAGGTCATCAAAAATGGACGTCTCTTCACTCGTCTGAATCACATTTGTAATTTGTGTTTTCCACGCGTCTTGTTGCTTTTCAACCACTTCTTCAATGGTCGGAATATCGCGGGTTGGAATTTGCATCTTGATTTCTTTCTCAATTGAGCGCAGGTGCTTCATTTCGCGTGGCGTAACGAGCGTGAGCGCTTGCCCTTTTTTACCTGCACGACCGGTACGACCGATGCGGTGCACATATGATTCAGGGTCTTGAGGGATGTCATAGTTAATGACGTGAGTGACGTTATCGACATCAATTCCTCTGGCCGCAACGTCTGTCGCAATGAGAAACTCAATTGAACTATCTCTAAATTTCTTCATGACAGCATCTCGCTGTGATTGCGTGAGATCCCCGTGCAAACCATCTGCAAAATATCCACGTGCTTGCAATGACTCTGTAAGCTCAGCGACGCCTTTTTTCGTACGAGAGAAAATGATGGCAAGCTCTGGGTTGTAACGATCAATTACCCGGCATAGTGATTCCAATTTGTTGCGTTCTAACACTTTAAAATAAAGCTGTTCGATCGATGGGGCGGTCACATCACTGCGACTAATCGACACCGTCTCTGGCTTTTCCATGTAGCGACGTGACAACTTGCGAATCGGACCCGGCATCGTCGCTGAAAACAGGAGTGTTTGTCGCTCTTTGTTCGTTTGTTTGAGGATGGACTCGATATCATCAATAAAACCCATGTCCAACATTTCATCTGCTTCATCAAGGACAAACGTTTCGACACGGTCCAAGCGAAGTGTCTTTCTACGCAAATGGTCTTGAATACGCCCAGGCGTTCCGATCACGACTTGGACACCGCGCTTCAATGCTTTGATTTGGTGACCAATTGATTGCCCACCATAAATCGGTAATGTTGTCAGCTTCATATTCGCAGATAATTTCTGCAGCTCACCGGCAACTTGAATGGCTAATTCCCGTGTTGGCGTAAGTACAATCGCTTGCACGTCCGAACTAGCCGTAATTTTATTTAAGAGTGGAATGCCAAATGCGGCTGTTTTTCCAGTTCCTGTCTGTGCTTGACCAACAACGTCATTCCCGTCTAAGACGATAGGAATCGCCTTTTCTTGGATTGGAGAAGGTTCTTCAAACCCCATCTGCTTAATGGCTTGTTTTAATTCTGGCTTAATGGCTTCGTGTTCAAATACGTTCATTCACTAATCACCTTTTTTCTTTTCTAGCAATAGACAACTGCATGCCTCTTTGGCAGCTCTTCGTCGAATCGTTTCGCGGTTGCCTGTAAGCTTTCGTTTATATACAGTGGTTTGATTTGGTAAAGCAATGCCAATGTAAAGCGTACCTACTGCTTTATTTTCTAATGTGTCTGGTCCAGCAACACCGGTAATCGATATGCCTACTGCACTCTCATACCGATCGCGAATTCCTTCTGCCATTTGCTTTGCGCATGCTTCACTAACAGCGCCGTGTTCATCGAGCAGATCAGCATTAACGCCGAGATGCTTGATTTTCATCTCATTGCTGTAAGTGACCATACCACCAGCTGTCACGGAAGATGCACCGGCAATTTCTGTAAGTTGTTGCATCAAGCCCCCACCAGTCATGCTCTCTGCGGTAGCGACTGACCAGTTCTTTTCCTTTAAGTATTCCACAGATTTTGAGAACAAACTATCCTCATTGTAACCGTATAAATACTCACCGACGCGTTCCAAAATCTTATTTTTTGTTTTGTTTAAGCGGTCGGTCGCCCGGTCTTCATCGGTTTCCGTAATTGTGAGGCGAAGCGTCACTTCATCTTGCCCCGCAAGAGGAGCGATCGTTGGGTTCGTTTGTTCGTGGATCAGGTCTTTCAACGTTTCTTCAAGTGCCGATTCGCCGATACCGAAAAATCGTAACACCCGTGAACGAAAAAACGCACCTGCATGATTTCGTTCTGCTAAGAACGGTTCCAACTCCCGTTTGACCATCGTTTTTAATTCTTGAGGCGGCCCCGGTAACAACACATACAGTGTTCCGTCATGTTCCAACGCACAGCCTGCTGCAAGCCCTGCATGATTGAAAAAGACGTGTGATCCATCAAGCACAAGCGCTTGCTTTCGGTTCGCTTCTGACGTCTCTTTGCCTCGGCTCGTAAAAAAGCTTTCAACATGCTGGAGAGCACTAGGGTCATAGATGAGTGGCACTTGCAAGTACTCTGACAGTGCTTCTCTTGTCAAATCGTCTTCGGTTGGTCCGAGACCACCAGAGAAAATAATTAAGTCGTGATGCTGTCTCGCTTCCTCAATCGACGACTGTATTCGCCGTTTATTGTCACCGACAACGGTATGTTTGTATACATTGACCCCAAGAGAAGCGAGCTGCTTTGAAACAAATTGACCATTCGTGTTCGCAATTTGTCCGAGTAGCAGCTCTGTACCTACGGCAATGATTTCAGCGTTCACCAGACCTCCTCCAATCTTCAGACACCTGTTTTATGCATCTTTAAATACATGTTTGTTCTTCCAAAAGTAATCGATTCCCGACACAATGGTTAATAAGACTGCCATCCACATGAGAAAATCAGCGAACGGAATGCCAATTGATTCAAACGGTGCGTTATGTACCATTAGGAAAAAGATCGCAACCATTTGAAATACCGTTTTCCACTTCCCAAGTGAACTCGCAGCGATGACCGTGCCATCTGCTGCTGCTACGAGACGCATGCCCGTTACAGCAAATTCTCTCGTTAAAATAATGACCGCCATCCATGCCGGTAATAAATCCAGTTCGATTAATGAAAGCAACGCTGCCGTCACGAGCAATTTGTCAGCAAGTGGATCGAGAAACTTCCCGAAGTTACTCACCAAATTCCTGCTTCTAGCAATGTAACCATCTACCCAGTCGGTCAAAGCCGCAAATGCATAAATCAGGGCAGCAACAAGATGGTGCACGGGGACTTCTGTACCGAAAAGAGAAACCGAGCCCCATTGAAATGGATAGAGAAAAACAATCATAAAGACGGGAATAAAACATATTCGGGCAATTGTAATCTGATTCGGCAAGTTCACATCCGCGCCTCCTTTCAACCCTATATTATTTTAACAGAAACGAACAAAAACTAAAAACAGAGGATGTACTTATTTACCGAAGAAACGGGCAAATAAATAAAAGAGGACACGGATTGCGCACGATTCCCGGCACAATCCGTGTCTGTTTCTAAAGACTTCATTTTATTCTCGTTCAATCGTAATATAATGATGGTGCACATCAACCGGGTATTCTAATTCCTCGCCGTTCACCGTAATGTTCACACCAAAAATATTGCCGACGTTAATCGTGATCGCATCTTCATCGAATTCAAATGATTCATCGCTGCTCAGCACCCCACCGGCTTCAATTGGGTCACCGAAGCGCTCAGTACGAAAGTCAATATAACTTTCTCCATCAAATTCAAGATCAATCTCGATTGTATCTCCAGTCACAGTAAAGATGGATTGATTATTATCGGTCACTTCGACAAATTCAAGCTTGCTGAAGAAGTTTCTTCGTCGTCTTCATTGGTCGAAGCTCCGTATCGCCATTTTCATCAGCACCATTTTCTTCATCAGTGCCCTCGTCCTCGTCTGTACCTTCGACGTCTTCATCGTCCTCTTCATCCTGTGGAGTATCTACAATTGCCATCTGTTCATCTGAATCTCCATTTTCTTCCTCATCATCACTCGCCGATGGCCATACGGATATTGCCCAAATTCCAGCAACGAGAACGACTAAAAACAAACCGATCAGTATCGCAGGTAAAATGCTCGATTTCTTTTCTCTTTCACTCGTGCGCTTGGCACGTGTATGTTCAGTTCTTGACGGCAGATCGACCGCTTCTTGTTTTGGTTTAGGTAAGTCTGATTCAAATTGTTGAAACACTTGATCTGGTTCCAAACCGAGAACTTCAGAATAGCTCTTAATGAATGCCCGAGCATAAAATGCGCCTGGCAAATCACTATAATTCCCCTCTTCAATCGCTTGCAAATAACGCTTTTGAATCTTTGTGCGCGCTTGTACCTCTTCTAAATCCCAACCAAACTCTTCTCTTTTTTCTTTTAGAAATTGGCCTAACTCTGTCATACTCCCACCTACCACCTAGCTAATATCAAATGAAGAAAAACCTGACTCCACCATTTCATACGTAATCTTTTCATCCTCATTATTTCGCAACTCAATAATACAATCAAAATCTTGTAATGTATAGGCTGTTTCTCGTACAAATATGTCTGGATGTTCCACAACTTTCACACTTGGCATGCTCATAATCTTGTCAACAAGTGTGCGATGCTTTTCGTTGGCACGCATCGTCGTAACAATTCCATCAATGATATAAACGAGATCATCGCCAAGTTCGTCTTCAGGAATGGTCGATCGCACGGTTTGACGGAGCAAAGTGGATGAGATAAAGGACCAATGTTTGTTCGCACACACACTAGCAGCCACAATCGATTCGGTTTTTCCAACACGAGGCATGCCGCGAATGCCGACCAAATAATGACGCTCTTCTTTAAACAATTCAGCCATGAAGTCTACGAGCAAGCCCAGTTCATCACGAACAAACCGATACGTTTTCTTATCATCGGCATCGCGTTCAATGTAGCGACCGTGCATGACCGCCAGACGATCCCGCAACCTCGGCTGTCGAATTTTCATCAGTGTGATGCTTTCCATCGTTTGCAAGATATCTCGAAGCCGTGTGATGTTATCATCCTTTGCACTGCGTATGAGCATTCCACGACGATTGTTCTCCACTCCGTTAATTGTCACAATATTAATGGACAGCATTCCGAGTAACGAGGAGATATCTCCAAGCAAACCTGGGCGGTTTTGATGGATTTGATATTCAAAATACCATTCTTTCTTTTCCATCAATTCCCTCGCCTCCTTCAGCATTTCTATACTTAGCATTATCTCTCATTTTACGTTATTTTCGAGCATTTGGGTAGTAGTATGTAAGAATATGGTTGGACAGCAAGAAAAACGCACCTCGTTCGGTCTGACCGAAGAAGGTGCGTAGCTCCCATCTAATCTCTTTGAACGAGTTTAACCATCATGTTTGCAATCGCATGTTGTTCTTGTTCATCCGCGACATTCCACATGTCTTTAAGCACGCGTTCCTGTTCGTTTTGTGGCTCAACTTCTTTTGCCAAATAATCGCCAACTTCAAAAGCGACATCAGAGACCACGTCATGGCTTAATCCATCATCTTCAGCAGATTCAAGACGATCGCCTAAAAATGATTTCCAATGCTCCCAGTTTTCTAGAACGGACACTGTTGCTCCCTCCTCTACTAATTCACTACGGTTGTAGTTTGAGGCAAGCGGCAACATTTCATACATACTTTATCCGCTCCAAGCTCCGTTGATGGAAAGTACGTGACCATTTACATATGCCGCTTCTTCGGAAAGCAAATAATTGCAAGCATGCGCGACTTCATGTACGTATCCAAAACGACCCGCTGGAATTTCCTCAGACAGTTGTCTCAATTCTTCCTGGCTAAACCTTTCCATTTGTGTGGTTTGAATGACCCCAGGAGAGACTGCATTGACCGTAATGTGCGAAGGTGCTACTTCTTTTGCAAGTGCTTTTACAAATGCAATCTGGCCACCTTTGGCTGCGGAATAAACCGTTTCAAAAGATGCACCCACTTCTCCCCAAATCGAGGCAACAAGTACAATTCTCCCCGCTTTTTGCGCGATCATTTGCGGCAAAATCCGCTTGATTAATCGAACAGGAGAACCGAGGTGCTCATTCATAAGCCGGTCAACTTCTTCATCGGCATGGTCATCCAAGAGACCGTAAAAGGCCGTTCCGCTCGCAAAAATGATGTCGTCAATGTGAGCGTCAAGTTGTTCGAAACAATCGTTAGCACCGGTCGATAGACCAAAATCTGCTTGAACGAGCGTAACCTCGCTACCTAATTTACGGCACTCTTCTTGAATGTCCAGCGCAGCACTTTTGTTTTGATAATAATGAAGATACAGGTGAGTGTATTCCCCTGCCCGCTCCTTTGCCACTGCTCTACCGATACCGCCTGTGGCTCCAGTAATTAACGTACGCCTCATGAAGAGTGGGGGAGCACTTTCATTACTGAACTATGGTCTTCTGCAAAATGACGCTGCAACACTTTTTCTAAATCACCGATCGTTAGCTTTTCAAGCTTAGGAACGACATCAAACAGCGCGTCACCGTTCATTTCATACCTCGTAAATTGTGTCGCAATAAATTCAGAGCTGTTTAGTTGCTTTAAAAACGAACCGATTTTTCGCTTTTTCGCTACTTCGATCTCTTCTTCGTTTAAGACTTTTTGCTTGTACGTGCGGATCGTGTCGCGAAGCACTTCAACGAGACGGTCAGGGTCTTTTGAGTCTCCTCCAATTGCAGAGAAGCCAAAGGATCGTTCCATCGTGAAATCCGTAGAGAAAGAACCGTCAATGAGTCCTTCTCGGTATAGCTTCTCGTACGCTTGTGACCCGCTACCGAACATGACGTCTAGAAGCATTTGTACAGCGAGTTCATACGTCAGCCCGTCAAGTGGATACGCATCGCCACCCTCTTTATATCCGAGCAATACTTTCGGCGTTTGCACATTCATGTGCAAAACATCTTCCTTTTGATTACTTTCATCGGGCTCGTCACCATATACTCGGCTGATCTCTTCAACGTCTTTGAACGATTTCGCTGCTTGGTTATCGCGCACAAGCGCACCCATTTCTTCGGGATCAACAGGGCCTGTCACGAACAGCACCATGTTTGACGGGTGGTAAAACGTTTCGTAACACGTATACAACATATCTTTCGTAATCTCATGAATGGATGACACTGTTCCAGCAATGTCTACACGCACGGTGTTGTTTTTGTAAAGACTCGCAATGAGGCCAAAGAACAACCGCCAGTCGGCGTCATCATCGTACATACGAATCTCTTGTTCAATAATGCCTTGCTCTTTTTCAACCGATTCTTCCGTAAAATACGGCTTCTGCACAAAGTCAATTAGCGTCTCCACGTTGTTATGCACATCACTCGTACTTGAAAACAAATAGGCCGTTCGTGTGAAACTCGTAAACGCGTTCGTTTGGGCGCCCCGTTTCGAAAATGTATCGAAGACGTCGCCATCTTCATCTTCAAACAACTTGTGCTCAAGAAAATGCGCGATGCCATCAGGTACACGAATGGCTTCTTTTTGCCCTAAAGGACTGAAGTGGTCATCAATTGAACCGTAATCCGTTGTGAAAATCGCAAACGTTTTATTGTTTTCATGACGGGGGAGTACGTACACTTTTAGTCCGTTATCAAGCGTCTCATAATAAAGGGTTTCACCGAGCTGGTCGTATTGTTGTTTTTTCATTGTGAATCCTCCTTGCCTGTTAACAGATACACCGTATCGAGTGTGATTTCTGATGCAATTCGCGTCACATCTTCTCGTGATACGCTTTGAATTTCTTTCACACGGTCTTCAACCGAGCGGTGTTTGTTCGTGAGTACATTCTGGTACAAGAGATCAATCGACCCTCTCGCCGAATCCACTTGTTCAAGAATTTGGTTCGAAAGCATGTACTGAGTCGTTTGCAACTCTTCATCGGTAAAATTACCGTTTTTGAGTTCCTGTAACTGCTCTTTAATGATCGTCACTGCCCGTTCGTATTTATCAGAAGCAATACCTGCCATCGCAAAAACTAGACCTTTGTATGGCTCATACCGTGAAGCGGCGTAATAGGCAAGGCTCTCTTTTTCACGAACGTTAACGAACAGTTGGAATGAGGAAATGCCCCGAAAATCCCGTTCGTGACGAGGACGGCTGCATATTCGTTATCGCTCGCTTGAAACGGTACCCGAAACCCCATGTGCAATTTCGCTTGTTGCACATCTTCATGGTCCACGACTTCTCGTGTCTCCTCAGGTGCTTTTTGCATTTTTGTTTCACTCGTCACTGACTTGCTCGTAAACTGTGTCGCATACTCATTCAGAACAGATTCAATTTCTTCACGCTCTCCAGGTCCTGTAATAAACAGATCAAAAGCATTTGTTTTTAGCATGTCTGTGTAGGCGTCTTGGAGCGCTCGTTCGTCTACGTCTTCAATATGTGTTGCTGTACCATATGGCGGAATGCCATACCGTTCTTCTTTGCACATTTCTTCAACGAGGCGTTGGTTCGCGTAGCGGATTTTATCATCAGCAATGCTTTTCACCCGACTGATGAGCGCTTGTTTTTCTTCTTTAATAATGCTGTCTAGAAACGTGCCATCGTCGGTTTTGGCAGGTTCAAACAATACCGAGAGAAAAAATCGCAACATCTCTTTAGCTAGGGGTTCGTTTTCACTTTGTAAATATTGTTCGTGAACGACTTCAGCAAAAAACGTAACAAAGTGTTGTTCGCCCTTTTTGCCGACGTCGGCACCGAAACTTGCCCCGTAAAGCCCATCCAAGTGCTTGCGGATTTCTCTTCGGGATGGGTACTTTTTCGTTCCAGCTTGCAATACTTGGGTAAGCAACGCGCGTGCTGCTGATGTTTTTTCGTCCTCTAATGGGGCTTTCATTTGAAGCACAAACGTTGTCGTTTTATATTTATCACTCGGCTGCCAATGTACATGTAAGCTGCCAACGTTAAATTGTTCGACCATGAGTCATCACCTTTACCTTTACTTAGCGTCCGTTAAATCGTCTGGTTCATTTCTTTTTAGCACCTCGCGGGGTTTCTTGCCTTCGTATGGGCCGACTATGCCTTGTGCTTCCATTTCATCTACGAGCCTGGCTGCACGTGTATAACCGATCCGAAAGCGTCGTTGCAGCATGGAAACCGATGCAGAGTCCATTTGCATCACAAGGTCTATCGCATCATAATACAGATCGTCTTCAGGCTCTTTATGAGTTTCAACGACCTCATCTGGCGTCATCTCTTCTTCATATTGTGCTTTTTGTTGGGCAACAACGTGAGAAACGATGTCTTCAACTTCTTCATCAGAAATAAACGCCCCTTGAATTCGGGTGGATTTATTTGCACCGACGGGTAAAAATAACATGTCCCCTCGCCCTAATAATTTCTCAGCACCAGACGCATCCAATATCGTACGTGAATCGGTCTGACTAGAAACCCCAAAAGCGATACGTGAAGGGATGTTTGCTTTAATTACTCCTGTAATTACATCTACAGAAGGTCGTTGTGTTGCAATAATCATATGAATGCCGGCGGCTCTAGCCATTTGCGCAAGTCGCGTAATTGCATCTTCAACATCGCTTGAAGCGACCATCATTAAGTCGGCAAGCTCATCTACAATGACAACAATGTACGGGAGCAACGGCTTATCATCGTCCTCTTTCTCATTTTGCTTCCGGATCATCGCATTATACCCTTCAATATTTCTGCTCCCACTATGGGAGAACAAATCGTAGCGTCGCTCCATTTCAGAAACCACTTTCTTCAATGCTTGTGCGGCTTTTTTCGGCTCGGTTACGACAGGTGTAAGCAAGTGTGGAATGCCGTTGTACACATTTAATTCCACCATTTTCGGGTCAATCATCATAAGCTTTACTTCATGAGGCTTTGCCCGCATGAGAATGCTCGTCACAATTCCATTTATACAAACGCTTTTCCCGCTTCCTGTTGCCCCTGCGACGAGCAGGTGAGGCATTTTATTAAGCTCAGCAGTCATCGGCTCGCCTGAAATGTCGCGTCCGAGCGCAACAGAAAGAACGTGAGCATCATTGGATTTCGACGTTTCTAGTACTTCCCGAAGGGTAACCATTGCAACGTCTTGGTTAGGAACTTCAATTCCTACCGCTGATTTCCCAGGAATCGGCGCTTCAATTCGAATGTCTTTCGCAGCTAGAGCGAGTGCAATATCATCCGTTAGACTGACGATTTTACTCACCTTAACCCCTACCGCTGGTTGGACCTCGTATTTTGTTACAGCAGGACCGAGGTGAACTTCGTTCACTTGAGCTTGCACACCAAAACTTTTCAACGTGTCTTCGAGTTTCTTCGCATTCGTAGACACTTGGTTTCGATCACTCGTTTGGTGATTTTGAACAGGGGACTGCAACAATGTAAGACCAGGCAACTGATAATCTTCGTTTGATTTCTCACTCGTAAGAAGCGGTTGAATATCTTCTGTCTCTTCTTTTTCTACAACAGGTTCCTTGCCTTTTTTCTTTTGACTTCGCTCTTCTCCCTTATACGCTTGCTCTTGGAAATTATGAATGACCGGTCGCTCACTCGTGCTTGCCTCCGTGGCTGCAGGTGTTTGTGGCGTTGGTGTTGCGGTCGACACCTTCTCTTTCTTTTCGGTCGCCGGCGCTCGAGGTTTATTTTCTTTCGTGCGCGAATTCTTGTAAGCATCCAATCCCTTCACGCCCCAAACGCGTACTCGTTTTGATACAGCGTCATACACATCACGAATCGATTTACCACTAAGTAAAATAAACGCAATGACAAGAAGTACCGCTCCGAGGACATACGTCCCACCAACATCTACGAGAAACGTACCGACTGCATACCCTAAAGCGCCAACCATTCCCCCTCCAAGATCATCGGCTTGACCGGTCAAGTCTAAGCGATACAATTCCAGCGTATTCATGAGCACCGAACCATTTTGGAACGGTCCAACGCTTTGTAAGTTCTGAAATAGTTCAAGATGGCTGTATAAGAGTACTGTAAACATCGCAATGTATAAGCCTGCAAACCGTCTAGACCACATTGTCGGCAACACTCGTTTAAAAATGAGCATGAAGGCAAACATGTAAAGCAACAATGTGAGAAAGTGATACCACTCACCTGCGAAAAACCGAAACAGCTGAATAATGATAATGCCGAGCGGATCAAATTGAAAAGAAGTAAACAGTGCAATCGCAAGGAGAATTAAACCAGCCATTTCAAATTTAAGCTGGGTTGTCCACTCTTGTTGCTTTTTTTTCTTTTTCTTTTTCTTCCCCATCTACTCCTCCCCCCCTTGTTTTCCTGTATAAAAAATCCATCGATTACGTAAAGTTGGTAGCTGAACCATTATAACACACTACAACTTCACAAAAAGCGCTGAAAAAGACCGAGATTCATGAAAAAAGATGAACAACTCATTGTTGATCATCTTTGAGATCCCAAGGCATTCCTGGCTGATACTTCGGTTGTAAAAAGTCATTGGGTTCCGTGCTTAATAAACGTCCAACCACCCATTGCCCGTCACCTGATTTCTCAAGCATAACAACGCCATTATCAGTTTCTACATAGTGACAGTCAATTCCTTCTGTTTGTGGAAATACCTCGTCCATTGATAACGGTGTGTAAATAATCATTGCAAAAGTTCCCCTTGCCTTGATATTAATTCTCTTAACTTTTCTATAGCTGGACCGACCCCGCCGACTTCATCAATTAAACCGTGATCAACGGCATCTTGACCGACGACGTTCGTTCCAATGTCTCTCGTTAAATTGCCTTTATCAAACATCAATTCTTTAAACACCTCGGTTTTAATGTTGGAATGGCCGGTGACAAATTGAATGACACGCTCTTGCATCTTCTCCATGTATTCAAACGTCTGTGGCACACCAATGACAAGTCCGTTAAGGCGGATGGGGTGAATCGTCATCGTTGCTGTTTCAGCAATAAACGCGTAGTCCCCAGCGACAGCAACCGGTACACCTATGGAATGGCCACCACCTAGTACGAGCGTAACGGTCGGTTTGTTCATACTTGCGACCATTTCTGCAATTGCCAAGCCCGCTTCCACATCACCGCCAACTGTATTTAATACGAGCAGTAGTCCTTTGATTTTTGAATTCTGTTCTGCGGCGACGAGTTGAGGAATGATATGTTCATACTTGGTCGTTTTATTTTGCGGCGGCAACTGCATGTGCCCTTCAATTTGACCAATAATCGTAATGCAATGAATGTCGGATTGCTCACTCGTTGGCACACTCGTTTGCCCGAGGGATGTAATCTTTTGGACAACATCTGAACCTTTCTCTTTTTCTTGGGGTTGTTCTCCTGCCATTGTATTGCCTCCTTTTCATCTAGTATTCGAGTGTGGGACAGACTTATTCCTTCCAGGTTCTCCATATTAAAAAAACCGCGCGCTTACATCGGTTGTAAGCGCACGGTACGTTTATACTTCCATAATAATCGGCAAGATCATCGGCCTGCGTTTTGTTTTGTCGTATAAAAAGCGGCTGAGTACTTCACGCACGTTGCTTTTCAGTGACGACCATTCATTGACATTTTCACTCATGCATTCATTTAGCGTGTCGGTCACTTTCTTCTTTGCTTCTTCGAGCAGCTCTTCAGATTCTCTCACATATACAAACCCTCGAGAAATGATGTCTGGACCTGAAACGAACGCATTCGTTTTCTTGTTTAACGTGACGACAACGACTAGAATGCCATCTTTTGATAATAGGCGTCGGTCACGAAGAACGATATTTCCAACATCCCCAATACCTAAACCGTCAATGAGGACATTTCCAGCAGGAACTTTGGATGCTTTTGTCGCATTCTTCCCTTGAAGTTGCAACACGTCACCGTTATCTAGCATATGAATACGCTCTCGATGCACACCAGTCGTTAGCGCGAGTTCAGCGTGAGCAAATTGCATGCGGAACTCTCCTTGAATCGGGACAAAGTGACGCGGTTTCATGAGATTGAGCATAAACATGAGCTCTTCTTGCTACCATGCCAGATACATTCACCCTTTTATCAGAATGCACGACTTCAGCACCTAATTTGTACAAGTAATCGACGACCCGACCAATAGATTTCTCATTGCCAGGCGATGGGCTTGCGGAAATAATGACGGTATCTTTCGGTAAGATCGATAGCTGTCGGTCGCTTCCTTTAGCCATGCGGTGTAGTGCAGAAACCGGCTCCCCTTGTGTTCCTGAGCATAATACAGCAACATCTTCTCCGTTGTATTTGCTAATCTCTTCAACAGAGATGATCAGCTTTCGGAACACGTAAGTAGTTGAGTCGCTGGGAAATCTCGATGACTTTTTTCATCGAATCACCAACAATCGCGAGCTTGCGATTCGACTCGGCTGCAGAATCAATGACTTGTTGAATGCGGTACACATTCGATGCATACGTACTTACAATAACACGCCCGGGTGCATCACGGAATACATCTTTAATGCCTGCTTCTGTTTCCTTTTCTGATGGCGTCGTGCCTGGAACTTCCGCATTCGTGCTGTCAGATAGCAGACAAAGCACGCCTTTTTTCCCGTAGTCTGTCATGCGACCGACATCAGAGAATTTCCGGTCTGGGGGTGTTTGATCAATTTTGAAATCTCCTGTATACACCACATACCCTTGCGGCGTCTGAATCGCCACGCCAAGACAATCAGGAATGCTATGGTTGACACGGAAAAATTCAATTTTCATTTTTCCGGCTTTAATGTTGCCACCCGGTGATACGACTTTCAGTTTTACTTTGTTCTCGATGTTCTTCATTTTCAAGTCTCTTCGACTAAGCCCATCGTTAACTTTGATCCATATACAGGAGCTTGTAACTTACTAATCACATATGGAATGGCGCCTGTATGGTCTTCATGCCCATGAGAAAGAATGACCGCTTTTACTCGGTCGCGGTTTTGGACGAGATAGCTGATGTCTGGAATAACGACATCAATCCCTAACATATCATCCTCAGGGATCATTTGGCCGGCATCAAGAACGACCATTTCTTCATCTACTTCTACGACGTACATGTTTTTGCCTGTCTCCCGAGTCCGCCCAAGGCAAAAATACGTACTTTACTTGTTGTCTCTTGCTTAGACAATATCTGTTCCTCCCACAATTATATAAATTTTCTCTACTCGCTTTTCCGTCAAAGCGACATTTCACACCGTTACTAAGGTCATCGATCAACAACGAACGTTAACCGACGGCCCATTGGCTTGCAACCGAACGAATGAACTGGTAGTAGTATACCTTATTCTTTTGTACAAAGACAAGTATCACAAGAAGATTACCCTAATGTTCATGCATTTTTGTTGACGTGAGACGTCGAGGTGACCACTGCACAAAAATCGCCCCTCTTCACGAGGGGGCCGATTTTTAGATTAGGCGTTATGCGTCTGTTTATTCGCAAGATCGAACATTTGATGCAACGCATTAACTGCTTGATGCATATAGTTTTCTTTCACGAGTACCCAAATGGTTGTATGAGAATCTGTCGCCTGAAGTATTTCGATTTCTTCTTGAAAAAGGGCTTTTGTAATTTTGGAGACGACCCCGGGAACACCGGTCATGCCCGCCCCTACAGCGGACACCTTCGCACATTGGGGAGTTAGAATAACTGGGTAGCCAATGATCTTAATCGCGTGCTGAACGTCTTCTTGTTTATGCATCGGAACCGTGAACACAATTTCAGTGCGACCGATGTTAATAAAATCTACACTAATGCCTTGCTCAGCCAAATGCGTGAAGATCGTTGAAGCCGCTTCGTGGTCATCTTCCTTCTTCGTTACCGTCACTTGAGCAAGGTCTTTCACGTACGTGATGCCCGTCACGAGTCGCTCTTTAATGTCACTGCCAGGAAGCTGATCTCTTGACATCGTGATTAACGTACCAAACGAATCCGATTCCAAAGAGCGAATGCGCAGAGGAATTTTTGCATACATCGCGATTTCAACGGCCCGTGGGTGAATGACTTTTGCCCTTGATACGCCATGTTGCTAACTTCAGAATACGTGAGTGTCTTCAACGGTTGTGCATCATCAACAATTCTTGGATCAGCCGTCATAATGCCGTCCACATCAGTGAAAATATCTACAAATTCAGCGTTCAAGGCTGCGCCAAGTGCTGTGGCCGACGTATCACTACCCCCACGACCTAGCGTCGTCAGTTCGCCATCGGTGCTCTCCCCTTGAAACCCTGCCACAACGACGACATCGTCGTGCTTCAAACGTTCAAGTAAAGCATCGGTTTTCATTTCTGTAATTCGCGCATTCCCAAACGATCCATTCGTAACAAATTCTGCCTGCTTGCCAGTAAGTGCACTGGCTGCTACGCCTTTTCCAATCAAAAGATTGGTGAATACAACCGATGAAATGATCTCTCCGCACGATTGCAATAGATCTTGTTCTCTTTCGGGGACGTGCGCTTTGACGCCACCAATCAGGCTGAGTAACGTGTCCGTGCTATACGGATCATTTTCTCTTCCCATGGCCGAGACGACAGCAACGACTTTGTACCCTTTCTCAACCGCTTGTTGAACGTGACTCGCTGCTGCCTCTCTTCGTTCTTCGGAGTGAACAGATGTCCCTCCAAACTTTTGAACTACGATGTTCATGAGGCGTCTTCCTCTGGTACAATCAACCCTAATTGGTCTAAGCTTTCAGCGATTTGTACCGAATTGTACGCAGCACCTTTAATGAGGTTGTCAGAAACAATCCACATATGAAAGCCATTTTCTTTATCCAAGTCTTTTCGAACACGACCGACGAATACATCAGGTAGCCCTACACAATGACTGGCTAGCGGATACGTTTGTGTCGCTGGGTCGTCTTGTAATGTCACACCTGCTCCTTTTGCAAGGATTTCGTGGACGTCTTTTACGCTCATGCCGCTTTTTTCTGTTTCGATGTATACAGATTCTGAATGACCCGTTTCAACTGGCAAACGTACACACGTCGCTGCCACTTCTAACTGATCATCGTGCATGATTTTCTTAGTTTCATTGATCATTTTCATTTCTTCAAATGTATATCCGTTTTCTTGGAAAAGGTCGATTTGTGGGACAGCATTAAACGCAATTTGATAATGCTTTTTGTCTCCAGATACTGGTAAAACTTGCGGGTCAATTGATTCGCCATCAAGCAATTGTCTTGACTGTGATTGCATTTCCTGAACAGCGTCTAACCCTGCTCCTGAAACCGCTTGATACGTTGATACAATCACTTTTTTAAGACCAAATGCTTTCTTTAACGGCTCTAAAGCGACAACCATTTGAATGGTTGAACAATTTGGGTTGGCAATGATGCCTTGGTGGTTGCGCAAGTCTTCTTCGTTCACTTCAGGGACAATGAGTGGGACATTCTCATCCATGCGAAAGGCACTCGTATTGTCAATAACGATCGCTCCGCGTTTGACAGCTTCTGGCGCCAACGCTTTAGAGATCGAACCTCCTGCTGAGAACAAGGCAATCTGGATGCCTTCAAATTGCTCTGGAGCCGCTTCTTCAACCGTGTGCTCTTCCCCTTGAAACACAATTTTCTTGCCGGCGGAACGTGAAGATGATAACAGCTTTAAAGAGCGAATCGGGAAATTCTTCTCTTCTAATGTTTTTAACATTTGCTGTCCGACTGCACCTGTTGCTCCAACGATTGCTACATGATAACCTTGATGATTTGCCATTTGTGTAGTTCCTCCTCAAATATTCACTCGCCAATTCTCGGCGTTTAATACAGCAGTTTTTAATTTTTAAGAGCCGGGACAAAACCGAGTCTTATAACCTACCTTACTAACGATATAAGAGAGCGTGAGAATAATCAACTCAGATGATAGACTAATCGTTATACTTATCAATTAAGAGAGGCTGGAATTGCCGACCATCTAACGCATCTTCAATCGTTGACGGGATTGCTTCCATTCTTGCTACTAACGAGGTTGGTTTTTTAATGGGATCGTCCTGACCAAAGGGGACTAGAAATACTTGTTTCATCGTCAAAAGTGTGGCCAGGTTTTTGGCGTTTAAGCCAAGCGCATCATTCGTTGAGATGGCTGCAACGACGGGTGAGCCATTTCTTAGTGTTGCTTTGGCTGCCATAAGCACTGGCGAATCGGTAAGTGCATTCGCAAACTTCGCTAATGAGTTACCGGTCATTGGTGAGATTAACATGCAATCCAGCGGCTTCTTTGGTCCGTATGGTTCTGCCTTGACAATGCTGTTAATAACCTCATGACCTGCCGCCTTCTCGATGGCTTCGATCCAATCAGCTGCCTTACCAAATTTCGAATCGGTTGATTGTACCGTCCAACTAACGAAAGGAACGACTTCTGCACCTTTTTGGATAAGTGATTCAATAAGCGGAATGACTTCTTCTAACGTACAGTGAGAGCCTGTCAAACCGAACCCTATTCTTTTCCCTTTAAGTTTCATGCCCAAACTCCTTTTCAAATATCTTTATCGTTGCTTTTCCGAGTATTTCTCCGGCACTTTTTGGAGCCACTTTTCCCGGGATACCCGGAACATTTAAAATCGTCTGCGGAAACGCTTTTGCCACGTCTGGATCAAATGCCCCTGGCGCACTGCTAATGTCTAATACGAAACACGTCGATTTCATCTTCTGAAAAACCTCAGGCGTCAGCACACGACTTGGGACTGTATTAATACATACATCTGCTTCATAAGCGTCGTCAGTAATATTTAGAAACGAGCGCCATACGAACCCACGCTGTTTTGCTCTTGCTCCCTCTTCATCTTCATTCGTATATACAATGATATTTGCCCCTGAGCCACTGAAAAGATCAGCAATTGTCTTCCCACAACGTCCATAGCCTAAAACAAAAACGGTGGCGCCATGAATCGTATGTGCTGTGTTCTCAATCGCTAATCGCAAACAGCCTTCTGCCGTCGGTATAGAGTTGGCAATCGCAACATCTTCTCTTGACATCCAACTAATGACCTTCCGGGGGACATGTGCTTTTAAGAATGGAGTGAGCACACCTGTAATAAAGAGACACTGCTCACCTGTTCTTTTTATATGACTTCGTTCCAGTTTTAATGGGTCTCCATGAAGTGTTGGAACAGTACCGTCTGTTCCAACACCTTGGACCGGTAGAATGATCGCATTTAGCCGCTCGTACGGCAAGTTTTCGAGTGTACGTTCACAAGCCTTTACGCCCACTTCTTTTTGATTGAATCCGACCGTGTACATTCGACTCGCGTATGATGATAGTGTATTCATTAAGGAGATTGTTCGCAGGTCTCCTCCGAGCACAGCAATTTCGACCATGAGCACCTCGCCTCCTTTATTGTTGCACTATGTTAGATTATGAGCATTTCACACATCGGTGACGGGTTCGCGCTTGGTAGATAAGCCCCTTCTGAATGTTCCCGTCGTTCTTGTATGATTTGCTTTCATGCAAAACAAGAAATGACAACAAAAAACCCCGAGACCGTTCGTCTCGAGGCGACTAGTATGTGGATGTTTCTTTTGTGAGTATCCAGCCGTTATTGTACAGAGCGATTGACGATAATCATGTCCTCCCCAATCGTATGGATATGGCGCCAATGAATCTCAAGCATGTCTTCATTTTTTCGAAAAGGGCTCCAGCGGTTGGTCGGAAACAAAAATGCCTGCACTTCTCCTGTTGATGCATCGATTCTCGCATCTAATCTACCTGGAACACCGAGACGCTCCCCTTGCTCATAATCGACAATTTCTTTTGCGCTCATTTCACTTAACCTCATACGCTCTCCTCCTTCATAAAGGATATGATGAAGAACAACCATTGAGACCATTAGTTGTAAGGCAGTTTTCCGTCTGGGCTAATGAGTGCCATCGCATGCCGATCAGCATGAATATGCTCAGCAATTTCATGAACATCAGGAAGGTGTACACGTTCAATGCGGTGAGAAAGTTCTTCCAATGTTTGATGTTCTTGAAGTGCGACTTCATTTCTACCGTTACGGTTCATGCGGCTACTTGAACTTTCTAATCCAAGAAGCGTACTGCCAATTACATGCGCTTTTGCACTTTCAAGATCTTCTTCTGTAATTGAGTGGCTCTTGGCCAGCTCCTCAATCATTCGCATCGTTGTTGCGTACGTTTCTTCAAGGCGTTCTGTCGCTGTGCCCGCATAGATCGTAAGCATGCCTGTATCTTGATAAGAAGTATGATAAGAATAGACCGAATACGCCAACGCCCGCTGCTCGCGAATTTCTTGGAACAGTCGACTGCTCATACCCCCGCCGAGTAAATGGTTGTAAATGACCATCGCATATAACCGCTCGTCCGTAAGCGATACACCAGGAAGTCCGAGGCAAAGGTGGGCCTGTTCAACCGGCTTTTTCCGGACGAGGTGTTCAAAACCCATCTCTTGTTGTATGGGCGCGTCTTGTTTTGCATCACTCTCTTCAAACTGACTAAAGTCATCACAAATCTGATCAAGTAGCGATGAATCCATGTTTCCTGCAACTGAGACAACAACCCGCTCAGGTCGGTATTGATCTTTGACGAACTGACGAAGCTGGTTTCTGTCAAACGATTGAATCGATTGCTCACTACCTAGTATCGGAAGGCCAAGAGGCGTCGCTCCAAATGCAGCGCGGTCCAAATCGTCATGTACGACGTCATCGGCCGTATCTTCAACCATGCGAATTTCTTCAAGAATCACTTGGCGTTCTCGTTCAATCTCCTCATCTTTAAACGATGAATGAAAAAACATGTCACTCAAGATTCTCGCCGCTTCTTTCGCATGACGACTCATAACTTTTGCATAAAACACGTGTATTCTTTAGAAGTGAATGCGTTCACATGACCACCAATACGATCAAAAGCTGCTGCAATATGTGCGGCGCTCATCGATTCTGTTCCTTTAAACATAAGATGTTCAACAAAGTGTGAAATCCCATTTTCGCTTGGCTGTTCCGTTCTTGAGCCGGTGTGAACCCAAATACCGATGGCAACAGAATGAATATGTTCCATAGGCTCGACGACAAGTCGGACCCCATTCGCTAATTGAATGCGTTGTACCAACGCTCCCCCTCCTCCACTTCATCGGTGCGGGGCAAAGGTGCTCTTTGTTCACTCAAAACTTCAGAAATTGGAGCAATTTCTAATCCTTCAGCTCGAATGCCATCAATCATTGCTTCCATTCCTTCTTTTGTCGGTTTTGTTGGGTGCATAAGCACAGTTGCGCCTGGATGAATTTTACTCGTGACACGCTCCACCATAGCATCTGTGCTCGGGTTTTGCCAGTCAATTGTGTCTACGGTCCATAAAGCCGTATACATATCCATGTCCTTTGCAATTTCCACCACGCGATCATTGAAGCTTCCTGAAGGTGGTGTGAACCAGACGGGTTCTACATTTAGTGTAACAGAAATCATATTATTCGTTCTTTCTAATTGGTCACGAATTTCTTCATCTGATAATGTAGCCATGTCAGGATGGTTATAAGCATGATTGCCAATTTCATGACCTTCTTCTTGAATCATTCGTGCAAGTCGAGGTTGACTTTTCACCCAAGACCCGTCTAGAAAAAAAGTAGCCGTTACATCCTTTTCGTTCAGTGTGTTTATCATATCAGGAAGATGCTCATTTCCCCAAGCAACATTAATGATGAATGCGACCATTGGCTTTTGATCGTTTGCACGATAGAACGGCACTGCGCCGAGATCACTCATCATCACTTCAGGCTCGGCTTCATCAAAAACGAGCAACTCCTCAGCAAATCTTCCTTCTTCCACCATATTATTAAACGAGGCTTCTTCATTGATTAGGCGCCCATTATAACCCGGGATGCCTTTCCAAACTGGATCAACGACCGCATCAATGGGCGGTTCGTCCAGCTCCTCTTTCGCAGAAGCTATACGCGATCGTATTTGCTCGTCAGTTTCTGTCGTTTGTAACAACTCTGCTTCTTCATTCCATGTTTCAACCGTATCGTCAGGTAGATGAGGAACTTGCCAAGCAGTAAATCCGATAAGAATAATTGCGACACCGATGACGATTTGGATGAACCTCGTTCGAAACATCATCTGCTACCCACCTCCTCGTCCTAGTTTATGCAACAATTGGACGAGAAGAACAGACCATTTCAAAAGAACGGCTAAACGAACACCCGCTCGACTAAACGCTCTAACAAAAACTTCCTATGTATTTTTTAAAACAAAAAAACTTGGCGGTGGACCAAGTTTTCCTGTTACTCACTTTTTGATTCTTCTTTTGGCTCATCTTTTAGAAGGACTTTACGAGAGAGGTTGACTCTACCTTGGTTATCAATCTCTGTCACTTTCACATCGACCATGTCACCAATTTTCACAACGTCTTCAACTTTGTTAACTCGTTCTTTAGCTAATTGTGATATGTGAACGAGCCATCTTTGCCTTTGAAAAGCTCAACGAAAGCACCGAATTTCTCAACGCGCTTCACTTTTCCGTGATAGATCTCACCAACTTCAACTTCTCGAACGATATCGGAAATGATCGCTTTTGCCTGCTCATTTAGAGAAGCTTCTGTAGAAGAAATGTAAACCGTACCATCTTGTTCAATATCGATTTTCACACCGGTATCTTCAATAATTTGGTTAATCACTTTTCCACTCGGTCCAATCACATCGCGAATCTTCTCAGGTTTAATGTGCATCGTCATAATCTTAGGGGCATAAGCCGAAAGCTCAGGACGTGACGTGTCAATAACGTCGAGCATGCTATTTAAGATGTGCATCCGTGCTGTTTTTGCTTGCTGGAGTGCCTCTTGTAATACGGCTCGGTTAATCCCTGAAATCTTCATGTCCATTTGTAATGCCGTCACACCTGCTGACGTCCCTGCAACTTTAAAGTCCATGTCTCCGAGTGCATCTTCCATGCCTTGGATATCCGTGAGAACCGTGAGATCGTCGCCCTCTTTTACAAGCCCCATTGCAATGCCTGCGACTGGTGCTTTAATGGGTACACCTGCATCCATCATCGCTAACGTACTGGCACAAATACTTGCTTGAGATGTGGAACCGTTAGACTCTAACACTTCAGAAACGAGACGTATCGTATACGGGAATGACTCTTCATCTGGAATGACGCGCTCAAGCGCTCGTTCCCCTAAAGCCCCGTGTCCAATCTCTCTTCTTCCTGGCGCCCGAATCGGTCCAGTTTCACCAACACTAAATTGCGGGAAGTTGTAATGGTGCATGAATCGTTTCGATTCTTCTTGTCCAAGCCCATCAATCACTTGTACTTCTCCGAGTGCACCTAGTGTACACACGCTTAGCGCTTGTGTTTGACCTCTTGTAAACAAACCTGAGCCGTGGGTTCTTGGCAGCAATTGAACTTCGGAAGCAAGTGGACGAATTTCTTCTGGTCCTCGTCCGTCTGGTCTGATTTTTTCTTTTGTAATGAGACGACGAAACTCTTCTTTCGTGAGCATTTTTAAGATTTCTTTTACATGATCAATCGTTTCTTCATCTTCAAACTGCTCGACAATATCCGTTTCGACATCTTTAAGAGCCACTTCACGCTCGTGCTTTTCTTTAACGAGAACGGCATCTTTAAGTTTACCTTCAGATAAGGCTCGCACTTGATTCGTCAGATCTTCGTCAAGCGTTTTCAGAACAACGTCCATTTTCTCTTTGCCTACTTGAGCTACGATCTCTTCTTGAACCGCAACGATTTCTTTAATCTGATCATGGGCAAACAAAATCGCCTCGAGCATTGTTTCTTCAGAAACTTCATCTGCTCCTGCTTCAACCATGTTGATGGCCTCTTTTGTTCCTGCAACCGTTAGATCCATCTCACTTTGAACGGATTGTTCGTGAGTTGGGTTTACAACGAATTCTCCATCTACGAGACCAACTTGTACACCAGCAATTGGACCTGCAAACGGGATATCGGAAATCGATAACGCAAGTGATGAACCGATCATTGCGGCCATCTCTGATGATGCATCTGGGTCTGCACTCATGACCGTGTTAATGACTTGTACATCGTTACGAAAACCATCTGGGAACAATGGACGAATCGGTCGGTCAATCAAGCGACTCGTAAGAACGGCATGTTCAGATGGACGGCCTTCACGTTTAATAAAGCCACCTGGGATCTTTCCAGCCGCATATAATCTTTCTTCGTAGTTTACAGTAAGTGGGAAAAACGGAAGATCCTTCGGTTCTTTCGAACCTGTGGCGGCAGTAAGTACGACGCTGTCGCCATAACGAACGAGCACAGCTCCACTCGCTTGCTTCGCGAACTTTCCAACTTCAAATGTCATTTCTCTTCCACCGATCATGGTCGAGAACGTACGGGGTTCTACTGACATGCTTTTGCCCCTCCTTTACGATTTCATTTCTTTTAGGATTTGAAAAAAAGCGGGAGATCTCCCGCTTTTCTGCTTTATCGACGTAATCCTAGCTTTTTAATAATCTCACGGTAACGCGTGACATCTTTGTTACGCAAGTACGTGAGTAAGTTACGACGCTTACCAACCATTTTCAAAAGACCTCGACGAGAGTGATGATCCTTCTTATGCGTTCGCAAGTGATCGTTCAACTCATTAATCTGCTCTGTTAGGATAGCGATTTGAACTTCCGGTGAACCGGTGTCCTTATCGTGAGTTTTGTATTGCTCAACGATTTCTTGTTTGCGCTCTAGAGTTAGTGCCATCCTTTCCACCTCCTTTTTCTTTTTCTCCACATTCCTCGCAAATCGCCGGTGGAGCGAATATGCCAAGAATATGGTGATCTGCCCATGGCAGACTACTGTGCTAGAATACCTTTTTTATCGACACAATGCAAGTGTTTATCGTGAACTTGTGAAATAAGCTCTCGCTTTTTTTTCGTCTTCTTTCATTTGGGTAACGAGATCTTCTACACGGTCGAACTTTTCGTCGTCTCTCACCTTGTCAAGAAACTGCACATCCATTTGTTCACCGTACAAGTCACCGTCAAAATCCAATACGTACACTTCGACGCTCACATCTTGGCGATCTTCAAAGAATGTCGGCAAATATCCGATGTTGCAAAGGCCTCGTTTCTCCCCTTGTGCGGTTTTTACCGTCACAAAATACACACCTGTAGCCGGCACGATAAAATTGCTAGTAAGCTCCACATTTGCCGTTGGAAAGCCGAGTTCTCTTCCCCGTTGGTCGCCGCGAATGACGGTGCCACTCAATTCATACGGACGCGTTAGAAGCTCGGTTGCTTCAGCTACATTTCCTTCATCAATCACGCGACGAACACGGGTTGAGCTTACCTTCTCACCCGATTGCTCCCACTTTTCAATGACCGTCGTTGTAATGAGACCACGACTGTATTCAGGCATTGCCTGCATCGTCCCTTTTCCATACTGACCGTATGAAAAATCAAATCCTGCAGTCGCATGTACTACATGAATTGGAATAAGATAAGTATCGACAAATTGCTGCGGAGATAAACTCGACAACTGCTCATCAAACGTGACGAGAAATATATGATCAACGCCTAATGATTCCAGTACGCTTAATTTCTTTTCTATCGGTGTAATTTCGTCATATTGTTGGAGCGGCTCTTTACCGAGGACCGTCTTTGGGTGCGGATGAAAAGTGAGAACCGCACTCTCAACATTTCTCTTCGAAGCATCATCGATGACCGCTTGAATCACTTTTCGGTGACCTTGGTGCACGCCATCAAAATACCCGAGTGCAATCGAGACTGGTGGGTACGTGTGTCGTTCTTCTCCATTCAAGCTTTGTGATAAGTAATGAATACCCATGTTTCGTCACCCAACTTTCAATCACGGCTGTTCTTTTATGACAAGCATCACTTCAGGTTTTATTTTACCTGGTTTGTTTTCGTGTTGTTTATATACGGCAAGCATTTGCCTTGATGTGTAAGCACCATTCGTTTTGCATCAGGAAATAGATCTGCTTGAAATACCGCACCGTTCTTCACTTGGTTGGCAATTGGAAGTGGCACTTCAACGTGCTGAATATCTTGAAGCACATCGTCAACGCGGAGCAGCTTCTCGTCTGCATTCCCTCGTTCACTTGCCATTTCCATATCTTCAACGGTAACGCAATGCGCGTCTGTGATACCTGCACTCATTGTTCTCGTTAACTGGTGAAGGTGAGCAGGGAATCCGAGTGCTTTGCCGAGGTCGACGGCAAGTGTACGCACATAAGTGCCTTTGGAACATGTCACTGAAAATGGAACATGAACGTGACCACTACTCGTCTCTACTACCTCTCCATTACGCTTCATATCATAAATCGTCACCGTTCGCACTGGACGATCTACCGTTTCGCCCGCTCGGGCATATTCATATAATCTTTTCCCTTTTACTTTAACAGCGGAATACATCGGCGGCACTTGCTGGAGCGTACCGTTAAAATTCGCAATCGCTTGATCAATGTCCGCTTGAGACGGCACTCGTTCAATTGAAGCGTGTGCAATAACGTCTCCTTCGCGATCCTCGGTCGTCGTTGCTTCTCCTAACGCTGCCACGCCGTCATAGGCTTTCTTTTGTTCCATTAAAATCGGAACAAGCTTGGTCGCTCGTCCAACACAAATGAGCAGAACACCCGTGACACTAGGGTCAAGAGTGCCTGCATGTCCAATTTCTTTCGTCTTAAACCACCGTCTTGCTTGGACAACAAGATCAAAAGAAGTATATCCAGCAGGTTTATACAATGGCAAAATACCGCTTTGCACCATATACGTTTCCTCCTGGACTAATTGTTATCAAGATCTTTTAGTAATTCTTCAATGCGATTTCCATAAGCAATTGACTCATCCAACGAAAAATCAATTTCTGGTGTCTTTCGCAGTTGAATTCGTTTGCCAATTTCTGAACGAATAAACCCTTTTGCCTTCTTGAGTGCTTTTAGCGTTGCGTCTTTCTCTTCATCTTCACCAAGAACGGTGACATACACCGTCGCTTGTTGCAAATCTCCAGTCACATCAACGCCAGTAACGGTGACAAACTGCACGCGTGGATCTTTCACCTCACGCATAAGAATGTCACTCATCTCTTTTTTCATTTGTTCTCCAACACGCTGTGCTCTCATCTGACTCATCGTAACACCTCAGTTTACAGAGCAGCTTACAGCCACTCATATTCCATATCGTAACAATCGATCCCTTCAGACTGATCAATCAAATCAAGCACGCTTTGCAGCTCCCGCTCAATCACTTTGCGGTCGCTGCTTATGCATACAGCACTAAGAGAAGTACGTTGCCAAGCGTCTTGATGATCCATCTCTGAAATCGATAGGTTTCGTTTTCTAACTCTCGTGAGGATGCTTTGCAGCACCGCTCGCTTCTCTTTTAATGAGTGTGATGAAGGAAGGGAACACGTTACATGAAGGGCACCAATCATGTTCTTGGAACTTCAACCATAACGAACGGCTCAATAATGTCGCCTTCTTTTACATCATTAAAGTTTTCAAGTGTCACGCCACACTCATAATTCTTTGCCACTTCGCGCACGTCATCTTTGAAACGTTTCAACGCCTCAACCCGGCCATCGTAAACGACAACCCCGTCGCGAATCACCCGAACTTGACTGTCACGTGTGATTTTCCCATCGGTCACATAGCTACCGGCAATCGTACCGATCTTGGATACTTTGAAGGTTTGGCGAACTTCTACTTGTCCTAAAACCTTCTCTTCAAATTCAGGGTCAAGCATGCCTTTCATCGCCGATTCAATTTCTTCAATGGCATCATAAATGACGCGGTGTAGACGAATGTCTACTTTTTCTGATTCAGCGGTGCGCTTCGCATTCACATCTGGGCGAACGTTAAAGCCGACGATAATCCCGTTGGAAGCAGAAGCTAGAATAACATCGGATTCAGAAATCGCTCCTACACCGGTATGAATGATATTCACCTTCACACCTGCAACGTCAATCTTCTCAAGTGAGCCACGGACCGCTTCCACCGAACCTTGAACGTCTGCTTTAATGATTACATTAATTTCTTTAAGCTCACCTTCTTGAATCTGATTAAACAGATCATCAAGGCTTACTTTTGATGTTTGCTTACGTTCTGCTTCTTTCGCACGGGCTTGACGTCCTTCACCAATTTGGCGAGCTTCTTCTCGTCTTCAAACACGAGGAACTGGTCACCAGCTAGCGGCACATCGTTAAGTCCTGTAATCTCAACTGGTGTTGATGGATCCGCTTTTTTCACACGACGACCGACGTCATTTACCATTGCACGAATCTTCCGAACGTACTCCCGACAACAATCGGATCTCCGACGTTCATCGTTCCATTTTGTACGAGCAACGTCGCAACCGGACCGCGTCCACGATCAAGCTCAGCTTCAACGACTGTTCCTTGTGCCCTCTTTTCAGGGTTCGCTTTTAGTTCGCCTACTTCAGCGACGAGAAGGATCATTTCGAGAAGCTCATCAATACCTTCCCCTTTTACCGCAGACACATTCACAAAAATGGTTTCCCCGCCCCACGCTTCAGGAACGAGTTGGTACTCGGTAAGTTCTTGCATGACTCGATCTGGATTTGCGTTTTCTTTATCCATCTTGTTGACCGCAACAATAATCGGTACATCTGCGGCTTTTGCATGGTTTAGAGCCTCCACTGTTTGTGGCATAACCCCATCATCTGCTGCAACAACGAGAATGGTAATATCGGTCACTTCTGCACCCCGTGCACGCATTGTTGTAAATGCTGCGTGTCCTGGTGTATCAAGGAACGTCACTTTCTTCCCGTTTTCTTTCACTTGGTACGCACCAATATGCTGTGTAATTCCACCCGCTTCGGTGTCCGTTACTTTCGTTTTACGAATCGCATCGAGAAGGGTCGTTTTACCGTGGTCAACGTGTCCCATAATCGTGACAACTGGTGGGCGAATTTGAAGATCATCTTCTGTGTCCGCTTCTTCGTATAATTCCATATCTAGCACGTCAACGACTTCTTCTTCTTCCACTTCTACACCAAAGTCTTCACATAGCAAATGAATAGTTGTCGCATCCAACTCTTCATTCTTTGTCGCCATTACACCAAGACCCATCAGTTTCTTAATGAGCTCAGCAGGCTCTTTCTTTAGCTTATCGGCAAGTTCAGCAACGCTTAAGCTGCCTGCAAATGTAATCTTTTCCGGCGTCTTTGGTGCTTCTTTTGGCCGGTTTTTCTTGCTTTTTCCACGTTTCCCTGGCCCCCGATTTCCGCGTAGGTGCGGGGGACGTTGATTTTGCTTAGGGGCTTGACGACGATTGCGCGTGGAGTTGTCGTTACTTTGTCCGCCAGCGGCTTTCGTAGGCCTCGCCGCTTGGGTATTTGTTTTTGGTTTATTATCTTTTTGCATACTCCCATCCTTTTTCTCCGCTGATTCACTCTCTAGCTGTTTGATGGCATGATCATCAATCACGGACATATGATTGCTTACTTTTATATTCTTTTCTTTTAAAAGGTTAACAATGTCCTTGCTCGACTTATTTACAGATTTTGCGTATTCATAGACTCTCATTTTCGGCATAAGCATAACCTCCAACTTCTAATCATTGATCATGACTTGTAGTTTTTTTGCGAAACCTTCGTCTGTTATGCCAAGGACAACTCTTTCATGTTTACCGATTGCTCTGCCAAGGTGCTCTCTAGTTCCTGCTGTCTGAATCGGAACGTTGTAAGAATGACACTTCGCATGAAACATCTTGTTTGTATTGCTTGAAGCATCACTAGAGATGAGGACGAGTTTGGCGCGTTGGTCGCGGACGGTTTTCAGAACCGTTTCTTCACCACTTACCACTTTTCCTGCTCGCATTGCCAAACCAAGGAATTTGTAGAAAGCCTCCTCGGTCATCGGCTTGCCTCTTTGCTCTCGTCTATGAGGCGTTCATAATCCTCAGCGGTCAGCTTCACTTTAAGATGCCGGGACAATAAATCTTTTTCCCGCATCGTTTGGAAACTCTCAGGTGAATGAGTCACATAAGCCCCGCGTCCGTTTTTTTTACCAGACGGGTCAACGCTCACATAACCATCTGCATCCCGCACTAAACGAATGAGCTCTTTTTTAGGCTTCATTTCATTCGTAACAATGCATTTGCGAAGAGGGGTGTTCTGCTTTCTCATTCCTCTTCATGCTCCTTTGTCATTTCCCAAGAATCATCCGTCCAATCCTCACCTTCTATGGAAGCGGACTCTTCACCGGGAACTCGTGCTGTTTCTGGGTTGTAAATGCCAAGCTCTTCAGCTTCTGATTGGCTTTTAATGTCAATCTTCCAGCCGGTTAACTTTGCCGCTAATCGTGCATTTTGACCGCGCTTTCCGATCGCAAGAGATAGTTGGTAATCGGGAACGACGACGAGTGTGCTCTTTTCCTCTTCGTTCACTTGCACATCCAACACTTTTGACGGACTGAGCGCATTTCCTACATAGTCAACAGGGTTTGAAGAATACTGCACAATGTCAATCTTTTCGCCTTTTAGTTCATTGACAATCGTTTGAACCCTTTGTCCTCTAGGGCCAACACACGAACCGACTGGATCGACCTCAGGGTCCTCAGCGTGAACCGAGATCTTTGAACGATCTCCTGCTTCTCTCGCTACGGACTGAATTTCTACAGTTCCATCATAAATCTCTGGAACTTCTAATTCAAACAATCGTTTTAATAAACCTGGGTGGGTTCTTGAAATCATAATCTGTGGACCTTTTGTCGTCTTTTCCACTTTCGTGATGTATGACTTGATCCGGTCATTATGACGATACGTTTCATTTTGCATCTGTTCACTTTGTGGAAGAATGGCTTCCACTTTTCCTAGATCCACATAGATGAAACGATGATCTTGCCTTTGTACAATCCCAGTCATAATATCTTCTTCGCGATCGATAAACTCTGAATAAATAATGCTGCGTTCTGCTTCGCGCACTCGTTGAGTAACGACTTGCTTGGCAGTTTGTGCCGCAATTCTTCCAAAGTCTTTCGGTGTCACTTCAATTTCTACAACATCATCAAGCTCGAAGCGCACGCTCATCTCTTTGGCAGCTTCAACCGAAATTTCCAAGCGAGGGTCGAAAACCTCTTCCACCACTTGCTTTCTAGCAAACACTTTAATTTCACCATTGTCACGATTAATGTCAACGCGAACGTTTGGTGCTTGGCTGAAGTTTCGCTTATATGCAGAAATTAATGCGGCTTCAATCGCTTCGAGCACGATTTCCTTTTCGATGCCTTTATCTTCCTCAAGCGTCGTTAAAGCATCTAGAAAGTCGCTGTTCATGACAGTACATTCTCTCCCTTCAATATCAGGCTACGCTTCATTTATAAGACAGATAAGCGTGCCTTCGCTACTTTCGACTCAGGGACAGCAATCAAACTTTTTCTCGTTTTATCGATTACTTCCACTGTCAATTCACCTTCTTCATACTCGGTGAGTGTGCCTTGAATTTCTTTTCTACCTTCGATTGGTTCATACGTCTTCACGTACACTTTCTTACCGACGGCATTTTCGAAATCGGCAGGTTTTTTCAATGGACGTTCAGCACCCGGGGAGCTAACCTCCAAATAATAAAAACCTTCAATCGGATCTTCTTTATCTAACACTTCACTCACGCGTTCACTTACGAGGCTGCATTCATCCAGCCCCATTCCATTTGGATGATCAATGAACAACCGTAAAAACCAGTTGCTACCTTCTTTTTTATACTCGACATCGACCAATTCCATCTCGAGTTCATCAAGGATGGGTGTGGCGAGTCTTTCAACGGCTTGTGTAATCTCTTGAGACATTTCTCTACCTCCAATCGATGCCTCTTATAAAAGCACATTAAACGTACAAGAAAGAGTGGGGAAGCCCCACTCTTTCCTAAAACTTATCCGTTTGTCACCAAAAATTAGTATAAACCAAAATGGCAAACAATGCAAATTAGAACAAAGAAAGCTGATTGGAATCTGGCAACCCTTCCAACGCTCCACTTTGGTCGAGATGCTCGATGACGGTTTTTGTCGCTTTGCTACGTTGCTGCAAATCTTCTTTCGACAAAACTCTCCACCTTGCCTCGCATCCACAATGTTCTTAGCAGCATTTGACCCAACACCTTCAAGGGCACCGAATGGCGGGATCAAACCATCCTCATCCACTAGAAATTGGGTCGCTTCCGAGCGGTATAAATCAACGTCGCGGAACGCAAAGCCTCGCTCACACATTTCCAATGCGAGTTCAAGAACGGTGACGAGATTTTTTTCTTTCGGAGACGCATCAAAACCTTTTTGCTGAATATCTTCAATGCGCGCCCGGATTGCCGTTCCGCCTTTTTGCATCGTGTCCAATTCAAAGTCGCTCGCCCTTACACTAAAGTACGCCGCATAAAAAAGAATCGGATGATGCACTTTGAAGTAGGCAATTCTCACAGCCATGAGAACATAAGCTGCAGCGTGGGCCTTCGGGAACATGTATTTGATCTTCAAACAAGAATTAATGTACCACTCCGGCACATTGTGCTTTCTCATCTCTTCAATCCACTCGTCTTGTAACCCTTTCCCTTTACGCACAAACTCCGTAATCTTAAAAGCAAGGCCTGGTTCTAACCCTTTATAAATAAGGTTTACCATAATATTATCTCGTAAACCAATCACATCTTTTAATTCGCAAATCCCGTCACGAATCAGTTCTTCTGCATTACCGAGCCACACATCGCGCCGTGGGATAGACCGGAGATTTGCAGAAGCTCAGAAAAGGTTTGTGGTTTCGTTTCTTCTAACATTTGTCGCACGAAACGAGTCCCAAACTCAGGGATACCAAACGTTCCCGTTTTGCACATAATCTGATCTGACGTTACCCCTAAGATTTCTGGCCCTTCAAAGATTTTCATTACGTCAGGATCGTCAATTGGGATGTCCTTGGGATCCATGCCGCTTAAGTCTTGAAGCATGCGAATAACCGTCGGATCATCGTGGCCGAGTATATCCAATTTGAGCAAGTTATCATGAATGGAATGAAAGTCAAAGTGGGTCGTTTTCCACGTCGCATTTTTATCATCAGCTGGATATTGAACTGGGGAGAAGTCATGAATATCATAATCATCGGGGACGACGATAATCCTCCAGGGTGCTGTCCAGTTGTCCGCTTCACACCTGTACATCCGCTCACCAATCGATCAACTTCTGCCCCTCGGTAGTGCAAACCATGATCATTTTGATAGCCACGTACATAGCCATACGCTGTTTTTTCGGCAACGGTCCCAATCGTTCCCGCACGGTACACATTTTCTTCCCCAAATAAATCTCTCGTATATGCATGGCCCGTGGCTGATATTCACCTGAGAAGTTCAAGTCAATATCGGGGACTTTGTCTCCTTTGAACCCGAGAAACGTTTCAAATGGAATGTCTTGGCCGTCACGCGCATACATTTCTCCACACTGCTCACACGCTTTCTTCGGCAAGTCATAGCCCGATGCTACACTACCATCGTCGAAAAAGATGGAGTGAGTGCAACTTGGGCAGACGTAATGTGGCGGCAGCGGATTCACTTCGGTAATCTCTGACATTGTGGCAACAAATGAAGAGCCGACCGACCCTCTTGAACCAACGAGATAGCCGTCCTCTAGTGATCGTTTTACGAGCTTTTGTGAAATCAAATAGATGACCGCAAACCCGTGACCGATGATGCTATCCAATTCTTTATTCAGCCGTGCTTCCACGATTTCTGGCAAATCTTCACCATATATTTCTTTCGCTCTGCCGTACGTAATGTCGCGCATCTCATCTTCTGCGCCCTCAATGTTTGGCGTATACAAGTCGTCAGGCACGGGTTGAATGTCTTCAGCATGTTGGACGAGCGCTTTCGGTTGCTCGATGACGGCTTGTCTTGCCGCTTCTTCACCTAGAAAAGATAATGCGTCGAGCATTTCAGAAGTGGTGCGAAAGTGGGCTTTCGGTAACGTTTGATTGTTCAGTGGGTTTGCTCCACCTTGCGACCCAATGAGAATCTTGCGATATACCCGGTCTCTTGGCTCTAAATAATGCACATTACCCGTAGCAATTACAGGTTTATCAAGTTTCTTCCCTAAATCATTTAATTTGCGTAGCACATCGTACAGCTGCGCTTCTGTGCGAATGATTTCTTTTTCGATCAGATGCATATAAAGGTCAGGCGGTTGAATCTCGATATAATCATAAAACTTTGCGGCTTTTTCTGCTTCTTCCGGTGACTTCTGCATGACCGCCTCAAACACTTCCCCTTTTTCACAACCCGATCCAATGTACAACCCTTCGCGGTGTTGTTTCAATTTGGATCTAGGAATTCGAGGTGTCCGGTGGAAATAGTGGAGGTGTGATAACGAAACGAGCGTATACAAGTTTTTCAACCCGGTTTGATTTAACACATGAATGGTGCAATGTGACGGCCGGTTTTTATAAAAATCTCCTTGGCCTAAGTTATCATTTAACTGACGGTGAATCGTCATGTTTTGCTCTTCTGCGTCTTTGGATAATCGGTAAAACAAATAAGCAGTAGCCTCTGTATCATAGATGGCACGGTGGTGACTTACAAGCTCAATATCAAACATTTTACAAAGCGTGTTGAGTCGGTGGTTTCTTAAATTCGGATACAAAAAGCGGGCGAGCTCCAGCGTATCAACGACCGGATTTGTAATCTCTGGAAGGTTCACCTTTTTATTGCCTGCGTTAATAAAGCCGATATCAAAACTCGCATTATGAGCAACAAGACCGCTATCCCCAACAAAACGATGGAATTCTTCAAGCACTTGACTTACTTCAGGGGCATCCTCAAGCATTTTGTCAGTAATTCCGGTAAGTTCGGTAATTTTTGCGGTCAATGGCACGTGGGGGTTGGCAAACGATTCATACCGCTCCACAATTTCACCGTTCACGATTTTGACGGCTGCAAGTTCGATAATTGTATCGTACACCGCCGATAGTCCTGTCGTCTCCACGTCAAAAACGACAAATTCATCATCTAACAAGTGGCGGTCACTCTCGTTGTACGCAATCGGCACTCCGTCATCAACAATGTTTGCTTCCATCCCATACAACAGCTTAATGTCGTGCTTTTTCGCAGCTGCATGAGCTTCAGGAAACGCTTGAACGACACCGTGGTCAGTGATGCCAATCGCTTCATGCCCCCACTTAGCCGCTTGAGCGACAAGTTCAGAAGCACTCACTGTTGCATCCATTTGACTCATAAGCGTATGCGTATGCAGTTCGACACGCCGCTCCCCTTCTGGCGATTCGTCCATCCGCTCACTCACTTTAATCTCAAGCATATCGTTGGCGATCATGACTAAATCTCGAACGAATGTATCGTTTTGAATGCTACCTCTTGCTTTAATCCACATGCCTTTTTTTAGTTGTTGCATCATCGGAATGTCCTCTTTGTCTCTTGAGAACATCTTGACGAGCAGTGAATCACTATAGTCGGTCAGTTTCGCAGTAAGCAATAAGCGTCCGCTTCTAAGCTCCCGTGTTTCTACGTCAAACACATACCCTTCAATCGTCACACGTCGTTCTTCATCTTGAATTGATGTAAGTTGGACGGCTTCGTCCTTAATCGGATAGCCTAGCTGTAAAGGCTGGTGCTGGAGTTTTGCACCGCTCTCTTTTTCTAGCTTTTGCCTCTCCATCATTGCCTCAATGACCTTCGTTTGATCTTCTTCTTGTTTCTTTTGGATGAATCGTTCTTCTTCTTCAGAGCTCGCCTCCACATATGTGTCAAGGTTTATTCGTTCAAAGCCAACTTGTGCGATCGCCTTCTCAAGTTGCGCCTTTACTTGTCGTTCGAGAGAATTTGCTTCTGCTTCACTCAAACAACGTAACAATATGCCGCGTTCGTTCACTTTCGGAACGGAACGCTCGAGCTTTATGCGAGTATGGTCAGGGATTTGTTCTGCTTTTTGGACAATCGCCTGCCAATACGGTTCAATGTCTTCTTTCTTTAATTCCCCTGCTTCATAATGAATCGAAAAGCCAACAGCTGCAATCTCTTGAAACGCAGATTTTAGCTTTTCATTTAATAGTTGAAGCACGCTAGCGCTAACAGCTTTTTCACTTGCAAGTGAAATTGCCAATGCTTTTGTGAGCGGTTCACTTCAAGTCGGGTAATTTTGCCGTCTTGAAGTTCTTTTGCAAACGGATCATCACTCATGCCGATCTGCTCGAGTAACAGCAAAAAGCGATCTTCCCTCATCCTCTCGTCCATTGCTCCCCCTCCTCAGACAAGAACAGAGAGGACGTTGGTCAGCCCTCTCTGTTCTTTATTTGTTTAAGAAAACCAGTAGCTCATCAACGTGAACCTCATCATATCCCCTGATTTACGATCCTTTACTTCCACAATGCCTTCTCCCGCCCGTTTTCCAACGGAGATGCGGACTGGCAACCCAAAAAGATCACTATCATTGAACTTCACGCCTGCTCTTTCTTTTCGATCATCGTATAATACATCATAGTTTGCCGTTTTTAATGTTTCATAGAGCGTATCACTCAACGCCACTTGCTCTTCATTTTTTGCATTTAAGACGAGCAAATGAACATCAAACGGTGCCGCTTCTTTCGGCCAAGCAATGCCTCGCTCATCGTGATGTTGTTCTACAATTGCTGCTAACGTTCGGCTAATGCCAATGCCATAACACCCCATCGTAAGTGGTGTAGACCGTCCATTGTCATCTAACACTTCTGCTTTTAACGTCTCAGAATACTTCGTCCCTAACTTGAACACTTGTCCAATCTCAATCCCTTGTGCAAATTGGATCGTGCCCTTGCCATCTGGTGACGGGTCTCCTTCTTTAATGAGACGAATATCGGCAAATGTGTGGTCCGTCACGTCACGCTTTGCATTCACGTGCACGTAGGCTTGTCCTGTCTCGTTCGCCCCAGCGATTAAACTCTCAAATGGCTCGAGGCGATGATCAAACAGTACGCGCACATCGCTTGGCACATCTACTGGCCCTAAGTCATCATTTGATTGAACATTGAATAGCGATTGAACTTGGTCAATGGACGCTTCTACAACATCAATGCTGCCAATCGCAGCCCCTAATTTCACGTCGCTAATGTCATCGCCTTTTTGTGCGACGGCAAGTACCGGTGCGTCTTCTACAAAAAAGAGCGTTGACGTAACAACAGCAGACTGTTCCTGATTCTCCACTGTTGTCAGTGCCGTTTTCAAGAGCGGTTGCTCTTCCCCCACCCGGTCCGTTGACGGCGGATGTGTTGCGGCAATTTCAATGTTTGCTGCGAAGTTTGATCCATCTGAATAGGCGATTGTATCTTCGCCAATATCAGCGAGTGCCTGAAATTCATGTGTCTGACCTGATGAACCACTAATGGCCCCACCGTCCGCTTCAACCGCTCTAAAGTTCAAGCCAAGTCGGGAAAAGATTCGCTCATACGTCGCAAACATCCGCCAGTATTCTTCGTCAAGCTCTTCTTCTGTAATGCTAAATGAATAGCTGTCTTTCATAATAAACTCACGACCGCGAAGCAACCCAAACCGTGGGCGCCGTTCATCGCGATACTTCGTTTGAATTTGGTATAAATTCATCGGCAAGCGTTTGTAACTCGTCACACCGTCACGGACGAGCGATGTGATCACTTCCTCGTGGGTTGGACCGAGAACGAAAGGTCGCTCGTGACGGTCATGCAAGCGGACAAGCTCAGGTCCGTAATCTTGCAATCGCCCGGATTCTTCCCATAGTTCTGCAGGTTGAATGGCTGGCATCAACAGTTCTTGAGCGCCTGTATTGTCCATTTCCTCACGCACGACCGTTTGGATTTTTTGAATCATCCGCTGACCAAGCGGCAAATATGAATAAATTCCAGCTGCGTTTTGTCGAATCAATCCTGCACGAAGCATCAGCTGGTGACTAACCGCCTCAGCATCAGCAGGTACATCACGCATTGTTGGACTAAAAAATGTCTGTTGTCTCATCGCATTCAACTCACTTTTTTGTCTGTCTCATCTATAAGAAAAGACGTGTTATGTCGTTCCACGTTACCATGATTACAAGCAGCATTAAGAGGGCAAATCCCACAAAGTGAGCCATCCCTTCTTTTCCTGGGTCAATCGGCTTTCCACGAATAGCTTCAAGCCCAATAAAGACGAGGCGCCCGCCATCAAGTGCAGGGATTGGCAACAAGTTCATAATCCCGATATTCACACTGAGTATGCCTGCCCAGAAGAACAGCATCTCGTACCCCATTTGCACAACTTCTCCGGTGTAGTCGTAAATTCCAACTGGACCCGCGAGCATGTCAATGGAGAACTCACCGGTAAAGATGAGTGACAGTACATCTGCAATTAGCTCAACAACATCCCACAACTTCACGAAGCTATCTGTAATGACGAGCATAAACGATACTTCAGATTCAGGAACGACACCAATTTGTCCAAAATATTCATCGAGTGGTTCTTGATAAATGCTGTCGGGTGAAATGAGGATCGTTTCTTGAGAACTGTCAGCACGTTCAATATGGAACGATAATTCTTCGCCAGGACTCGTTTGAATCGTTTCTGACATCTCACCCCAAGACGTAATTTCTTCACCGTTAATCGATAACACTTCGTCTCCTGGAGCAAGGCCAACGTCTTCAGCAGGAGAGCCTTCCATCACTTGGTCAACGATCGGGACTGGCACGCCTTCCATGACGTTGTACGTCACGAACAATAAAATGGCAAGCACGAAATTCATTAGCGGTCCTGCAAAAATCGCTACGGCTTTTTGCCATGGCTTTTTGGAACCAAACTGTCGGTCCCACGGTGCGAGTTGATCTCTTTCTTCATCAACGATCAAGTCAGCTTGGCGATCGACTTCAAAACGGACGAGTCCTTCGTCTTCATCTCCGTAAGCTTCAATCATCATCTCATGCTCAAGGTCAATACGTTCGATTGACACGATCTTCGCATTCGGATGTTTCGCTTTATTGTTGACGATAATTTCTTTTACTTTGTCTTCATCGTTAAATGTAAGCCCAATCTCATAGCCTGGTTTGATCGTAACCGATTCGGGGTCTTCCCCTGCCATTCGAACAAACCCACCTATTGGAAAAAGGCGAATCGTATAGAGCGTTTCATTCTTTTTCTTTGAATACAACTTCGGTCCAAAGCCAATCGCAAATTCACGACAGAGGATGCCCATTTTTTTGGCAAAGTACAGATGACCCCATTCGTGAATCGCTACGATCAACCCAAAAATAATGATAACGGCTATGAGCGTTTGCACATGCTTCCCACCTTATCTGTTCATAGCGCTCTTACACGTTTTCTCGTCTCTTCATCAACAGCCAGTACATCTTCAATGGAAGGTTGCGAGATTTTGTCGTGCGTTTCAAGCGCCTTTTCTACTATGTCAGCAATGCCTAAAAACGATACTTTCTCCTGTAAGAAAAGCTCGACTGCAACTTCATTTGCTGCATTTAACACCGTTGGCATCGATCCACCTGCTTTACCCGCACCAATGGACAAGTCCAAACAACGATGTTTATTTTGATCATACGCCTCAAAATGCAGTTTGCCTACTTCCAATAAGTTTAACCTTTCTGTCCCACCGAGTTCAAGTCGATTCGGATAAGTAAGTGCATATTGAATGGCGACCTTCATGTCGGGGCTTCCGAGCTGAGCAATGACGCTCTTATCGATATACTCAACGAGGGAGTGGATAATGCTTTCACGGTGGATGACAACGTCAATCTTTTCGTAAGGTAGACCGAACAACCAATGAGCTTCAATCACTTCAAGGCCTTTGTTCATCATCGTGGCCGAATCAATCGTAACTTTTTGTCCCATTGACCAATTCGGATGTTTGAGTGCATCACTTGGTGTTGCTGTTTTTAACTGCTCGTACGACCAATCTCGAAAACTTCCTCCAGAAGCGGTAACGATAATTCGCTCAACTTCACTCAGTTTGTTCCCTTGTAAACTTTGTAAGATAGCTGAATGCTCACTATCAACCGCAATTAATTCTGCTCCGTACTTCCGACACGTTTCTGTGACGAGGTGACCTGCGGTAACGAGTGTTTCTTTATTGGCAATCCCGATTTTTTTACCTACCTTAGCGGCTGCCATCGTCGGAAGAAGTCCTCTCGCACCTACCATCGCATTCATCACAAAATCTACATCACTGTGCGCGACCGCTTCCACCAATGCTTCTTCGCCAGCGTACGCACGTGCATGACCGAGATGACCTTTTAATTTAGGCAAATCTTCAACTCGTCCAATAATGACCACTTCTGGTTCGAAGGCAGCAATTTGCTGTTTAAGCAAATCGATGTTCCGTCCGCAAGCAAGGGTGTGTACTGTAAACTGGTCCGGATGCTCTCTGATAACGTCTAGCGTTTGCGTTCCAATTGAACCCGTTGAGCCGATAACGGCAATCTTTTTCATATGTTTCTCCTCCTCAATCATACATCTAGAAAATGACAGTTAGAACATAAAGTAGCGGAAAAACGAACAAAAAGACTGTCAAATCGGTCAAGCACCCCACCATGTCCAGGCAGAATCTTTCCTGAATCTTTCACTTGGTAATAACGTTTAAAGGCAGATTCAACGAGATCCCCACATTGCGCAGCAATGCTAATCACGATGAGCGCGATGATCGTGATTAGTGGCATGTCATATGGTGGCCAAATAAAGCTAAAGATAATGCCGACCACAAGTGCCAAAACGAGCCCACCAAGGCGCCTTCAATCGTTTTATTCGGAGAAACATTCGGGGATAATTTGTTGCGACCAAACCGCTTCCCAAACAAGTATGCTCCTGTGTCTGTTGCCCAGATGGCAAGCAAAACAAAAAATATGTATTCAAGACCCATGTCCACTCTTGCTGCGTAAAAGAAATGAAATCCCATGCCGACATACAAAGCTGAGAATGCCACAAACGCTGCGATTCCAAAATGAAACCGGTTATTTGTAAAAAAGGTAACGAGCAACAAGAGAATAAATATAACAATCAAAAGCGCAAGGGTCGATTCATTTGCAAACCTTTCTAACCCAGGGCCAGTAAATAATAAGACGAGCGATGCACTCACACCAAGCAAAGCCGGTAGTGAGATCATTGGGATTTGATTCATTCTAAGCAATTCAAGTACACCAACGATCGTCATCGCGGCGACAAGTATACTAAACGCAGGGCCGCCGATAATTAATGGCACAAGCAGCACGACAAGCCCTACAATTGCTGTTAATACTCTAAGCTTCATATGAGCCTCTCCTTAAATGCTGCCGTATCGGCGCTTCCGCTTTTGATAGATATCAACGGCCTCAAAGAAATCTTGTCTTGAGAATTCTGGCCATAGGACGTCTGTAAACACAAATTCACTATACGCCATTTGCCAAAGCATAAAGTTACTCAAACGCAGTTCACCACTCGTACGAATGAACAAGTCCGGATCTGGGATTTCTGATGTAAAAAGATAGTCTTCAATGTGTTGTTCTGTAATGTCATTCGCTTGTTTTTTACCTTGTTCTACATCTTCACATAGCTTTCGTACGGCCTGGGTGATTTCTGCCCGTCCACCATAATTCAATGCAAGGTTTAGGACAATTCCCGTGTTATGCTTCGTTTCTTCAGCTGCTCGGTTCACTGCCACTTGTGTATGTTCAGGTAGCTCATTCGCTGAACCAATAATCTTCACACACACATTATTCTTTTGCAGTTTCGGCAACTCACTTGATAAAAACCGTTGCGGAAGGCGAAGGATAAAATCAACTTCGTTCTTCGGTCTGCCCCAATTTTCTGTTGAAAATGCAAACAGCGTCAAAATCTCTACGCCAACATCATCCGCTGCTTTGGCTACTTCATGAATCTTCTTCATTCCTTCACGATGACCGATGTTTCTCGGCAGCCCCTGCCTTGTGGCCCACCTGCCGTTACCATCCATGACAATCGCTACGTGCTTAGGGACCTGAGAGGTCAAATCCTCTGCTTGAGATTCATTTTGTTTCTTTAAAAATCTCTCCAACATTGTACGCACCAGCCTCGTGTTCGTAAAATACTCGGTACCCTCGTCGGCCTGTCAAAAAGCGAATAAGGAAATTATATTTTATAAAACAATCCCTCACAATACAAGATAAAACCCCCTGAAAAACGTAGAGGGTTTTATCTTGGACAGGGGATTGTCACAATTTACACTTCCATAATTTCTTCTTCTTTTGCTTCGGCTGCCTCGTCCACCGCTTTTACGAAATCATTCGTCAGCTTTTGCACATCATCTTGTGCACGACGGGATTCGTCTTCAGTAATGTCCCCATCTTTTTCTTGCTTTTTAAGTTGGTCATTTCCATCACGACGGATGTTGCGGACAGAAACTCGAGCATCTTCTGCATATTTACGCACAAGCTTGGCCAACTCTTTTCTTCGTTCTTCGGTAAGAGCTGGAATCGTAATGCGAATGACTGAACCATCATTGTTCGGAGTAAGACCAAGATCAGCTTTTTGAATCGCTTTTTCAATCTCAGCAATCGACGATTTGTCAAAAGGAGAAACAACGAGCAAACGACCTTCAGGCACACTTACTGTAGCGATTTGGTTCAGCGGTGTATCCATTCCATAATAGCTCACAAGTACTTTATCAAGAAGTGCTGGGTTCGCACGTCCTGCTCGTAATGTCGCAAGCTCACGGTGAAGCGCGTCGACCGCTTTTTGCATTCTTGTTTTTGCATCTTGCATAACTTCAGATGACATTAAGAATTCCCCCTTACGACGGTTCCGATGTCTTCACCTTGAACCGCACGTTTAATATTTCCTTCTTCAGTAATGGAAAAGACGAGCAGCGGAATGTCATTATCCATGCAAAGGGATGAGGCAGTGGAATCCATAACGCCTAATCCGTCTTTTAGCACGTCTAAATACGACAATTCTTTATACTTTACAGCATTTTCATCTTTAAACGGGTCTGCGCTATACACACCATCGACTTTGTTTTTCGCCATGAGAATCACATCGGCTTCAATCTCTGCAGCGCGAAGAGCTGCAGTTGTATCCGTAGTGAAATATGGATTACCTGTACCACCAGCGAAGATCACGACACGTTTCTTTTCAAGGTGTCGAATGGCTTTGCGACGAATGTACGGTTCAGCCACTTGTCTCATTTCAATGCTCGTTTGCACACGACTTTCCACTTCGATATCCTCAAGGCTATCTTGCAACGCCAATGCGTTCATGACGGTTGCAAGCATTCCCATGTATCTGCTGTTGCTCGGTCCATTCCTTGTGAACTTCCAGCCATACCTCTCCAGATGTTCCCAGCTCCGACAACGACAGCTACTTCTGTTCCTAACTTCACGACATCTTTAATCTGTTCTGCGATGGATTGAATCATGGCCGGCTCAATGCCGTACCCTTGTTCTCCCGCTAATGCTTCCCCGCTTAATTTCAGAATCACGCGCTCATAAGTATGCATGCTGCTCCTCCAGTTAACGAATTGCTTCACTACAATTGATTGTAAAATAGGGAACACCTTCGTGTTCCCTATCGATTATTTTTTCACTTGAGACATAACTTCGTCAGCGAAGTTGTCTTCGCGCTTCTCGATGCCTTCGCCTACTTCATAACGAACAAACGTAGAAACGGTCGCACCTTTGCTCTTCAAGAAATCTTCAACGGTTTGGTCACCGTCTTTAACGAATGGCTGGTCAATAAGAACGACTTGCTCAAAGAATTTCTTCAAACGGCCTTCAACCATTTTTTCAACAATCTTCTCTGGCTTGCCTTCGTTAAGTGCTTGTTGCTTAAGAATCTCACGCTCTTGGTCCACTTCTTCAGCAGGAACGCTGTCACGGCTTGAATACCTTGGGTTAATGGCAGCAACATGCATGGAAATATCTTTTGCAACTTGCTCTTCTGTAGTTCCTTGAACGACAGAAAGTACACCAATCTTACCACCCATGTGCAAGTACGCGCCAAACACACTGTTGTCGTCTTTTTCAGCGATTGTGAAACGACGAAGTGAAATCTTCTCACCGATTTTTGCAATTTGGTCCGTAATATACGTCTCGAGTGTTTCTCCAGAGCTCATCGTCGTTTGCAATGCAGCGTCAACGTCTGCTGGCTCATGATCAAGCAGGTGGTTCGCAATCGTATCGACGAGGTTCAAGAACCTTCGTTTTTCGCAACAAAATCTGTCTCAGCATTGATTTCAACAATAACCGCTTTGTTACCTTTTACTTCTACTTTCGTAAGACCTTCTGCTGCAACACGGTCTGCTTTCTTCGCTGCTTTAGCGATGCCCTTCTCACGAAGGTAAGCCACTGCTGCTTCCATGTCTCCATCTGTTTCTGTAAGTGCTTTTTTGCAATCCATCATACCCGCGCCTGTTTTTTCGCGGAGTTCTTTTACGAGCTTAGCTGAAATAGCCATTTCGAATCGTCCTCCTTATAATTGGTCAATCTGTTCATGAAAAAAGGGGTACAAGGGTATCACCCTTGTCACCCCTCTTCAGTCGTTTATTATTCGTCAGCTGCAGTTACAGCTGCTTCTTTTGATTCTTCGTTCGCTGCTACTTCTTCTTCGTCACCTTGGCTAGCTTCAACAATTGCGTCCGCCATCTTTGATGTGAGCAAGCGTACCGCACGAATTGCATCGTCGTTTCCAGGAATCACGTAATCAATTTCATCCGGGTCACAGTTCGTATCAACAATAGAGATAATTGGAATGTTCAATTTGTGCGCTTCTGCTACAGCAATGCGTTCCTTACGCGGGTCAACGATGTAGATCGCGTCAGGAAGACCTTTCATGTCCTTAATACCACCTAAGAACTTTTCAAGGCGATCCATTTCTTTTTGAAGTAAAATAACTTCTTTTTTAGGAAGGACTTCAAATGTCCCGTCTTCTTGCATCTTCTCAAGATCTTTTAGGCGCTTAATACGCTTTTTGATCGTTTCGAAGTTCGTAAGCGTACCACCTAACCAACGTTGGTTAATATAGTACATTCCCGCACGCTCAGCTTCTTCACGAACAGAGTCTTGTGCTTGTTTCTTCGTACCAACGAAAAGGACTTTTCCTCCGTCAGCTGCAAGATCGCGAACGTACTTGTAGCACTCGTCCACTTTCTTTACGGTCTTCTGTAGGTCGATGATGTAAATTCCGTTTCTCTCCGTAAAGATGTAACGGTCCATCTTAGGGTTCCATCGACGTGTTTGGTGTCCGAAATGAACACCTGCTTCTAACAATTGCTTCATAGAAATAACTGCCATGATTCTTTTCCTCCTTCGGTTTTTACCTCCGCTTACTTCTCTTTCAAAAACGACCGTTAAAACGGCACCGATTCTTGAATCCATAAGCGTGTGTATTAACACCATCAGTAAATATACCACAAACAATAAACAAAGGGGCAAGAGGTTGTTGTGAAAGTATTTTCTTTACGTACACAAACGTATTCAAAGACGCGACTCGGTTGCTCGCCTTCCTTATAAGCGCTTTTGTTCAAAGCGATGAAAAACGAGCCATTTCCTTTTATCCATTATGAAGACGGATCATTAAGTTCACTTCCCCGTGCCCTAAACCAAGGGTTCTCGCAATTGTTCCAGGAGATGAGCCTTCCTTGTACATTTGCAACACTTGCGCTTCTTTAGAAATGTGTAAAGGCGTATCATCATCATTCTGAATAAACTCGTCAGCGGCAGCTACTTCTTCGAGCACGTCTTTAAATGCCGCTTTTCCTTCTGGTTCAGAGTTGTCTACAATCAGCCCTTTTTGTTTTACATAGTGGATCACCCGATCATTGTCTGCTTTCATCTCGTTTGTATATTTAATGAGTAACTGTTCAACCTCGTCGGCATCTTCACCAAACCTCGCCTTTGGCTTCGTATAATACAAGTAAAGGACAAAGAGAATGGTTACGATATGAAGCAAGATGCTTAAAATCCCCCATCCGGACATACTTACACCTCCGCACTTACATTGATGTGAGAACAATCTCCCCATTATCTAGTTGAAAAACAGCGGCGTGTCTCGTTTTCGTAACACTTTTTCGGTATTTGCCAAAATGCGCCACTGTATTCATATGTGTCGCTTTCTCAACGACAATCATGACTGACTCCCCAAAAGTGTTTTGGTCTTCAATCTCTCGAATCGTGTCTGTTGCGAGATGAATTTTCGTTATCCAATCTTCCATAGTGTTGCGAATGCGAAGTCTCGTCACCCGGTCTTTCATACTTAGAAATCCTTGTGCTTTTTCTTTTTGAGCAATCACATGTTTGAGTTGCTGAAGTTTTTTGAGTTCCTCTTTGCCATGCTCAATCGTTCGCTTCGCTTCTTTTTCTTTGTTGAGCCGTTGTTCACTGACGCCGATGTACAATGCTGTTGGCGTGTTCAAGTGATTTCCAGCTTCTCGAACTCGGATGTTCTTCCCCGCTGAATTCTTGCCGCCGATAATGTTCCCTTTGCCCGTGTTGCATATGAGGGATTGTCCAGCATCCACTCGACTATGTATAATGCTTTGGGAAACAATGATGTTGTTTCCAGCAGTGACAATGCCTTGATTAATGTAGCCACATTCAATGTTGTAGCCCGCGACCACTCGTCCTTTACCTTGAGCAGCAATCCCTTGATGGATGTAGACCGACCCTTCGGCATGGATATCCGCACTCTTAACAATGCCTGTAATGCGAACGTCCCCTTTGGCCTCCACACGATACCCTGACGGCACGGAACCACGTATGACAACGTTTCCATTAAAACGAATATTTCCTGTTTGCATGGAAATATCGCCGTTCACCTCATACACAGGATACACGTGAATCCGTCTTCCTTCAATGCTCAGTTGACCGCTCACATTAGCAACAATTTCTCCGCGTTCTTGAACGACGGTCGTATTCTTCCCATTTCTTAATGTGAAATCATTCCCTAAAATACCTGGTATTCGGACTCCAGACAGCGTGGAACCACTCTCTCCTTCAGTCGGCATCACTTTTCTAGCCACAACTTCGCCTTGTTCTGCCATTGGAATGGTAAGTACGTGTTTATAGTCTCGTGTCCGTTCGTGTTCATGATCTTCTTGAGCTGTTGTGTTGTCTTCATCATTAACATAGTGTAGCCATGCAGATTCGCCTTTTTTCGGTGCCGTTCCTTTAGCAACAACAACAGGGTATGAGAGCAGTTCAGGATGTTCGCACAACTTGGTGATTGCTTCATCAAGGTGACCATGAGAGATGTTTTGGCTATGTAAAAATTCTTTCCATTCTTCCATTTGAAACTTCTGACCTTCTTTAATGATACCTCGCTTATAACAAGAGGCTTTCATATTCTCATTAGTAACCTTGATTAAAAAGCAATCCTCAAGCTTCATAGGATCCCCCCGCCATCGTATTAACGAACCGCTATTTCTTTTCGCAATGCCTTCCTTAATTTAAACAATGCTTTTGAATGAATTTGTGAAATTCTTGATGTAGACAAGCGCAATGTTTGGCCAATTTCTGTTAGCGTAAGTTCTTCAAAATAAAAGAGAGACACGACGAGCTTTTCTTTCTCGCCAAGCATACCGATACTTTCTTCAATCTCTCGATAGACGAGTTGCCTTTCGAAACGTTCATGAGGGATGTCTTGTTGCTGATCTGCAATCATCGATTGATAGGCTTCCTCTTTATCTCCGTCTGCTTTTGTTTCTTGATCAATGGACAACCAGTTAGCAAAATAGCTGTCTGCCGTTGTCTTTAACACATCATCCACGCTCATATTTAATGCTTTAGCAACGTCGTGTTCAGTCACGTGCCTTGCATACTTTTGTTCTAGCTGTTCTGTGCACTCATCAATTCGCTTCATTTTCTCTCTCGCTGATCGAGGTAACCAATCTTGCTTTCGCAAACTATCAATAATCGCACCACGAACGCGAAAAGAAGCATACGTATCAAACTTCAAGTCACGATGAATGTCAAATTTATTGAGGGCATCGTACAATCCGATTAATCCTTGGGAACGAAGCTCTTCACGCTCCATATTCCTCGGTAATGAAGCACCGATTCGGTTCACATGATATTCGACAAGCGGGAGGTACGCCTCGATAATGTCATTTGCAGATTGTGAATCTTTATGTTCGTGCCATTTGAGCCACGCCTCTTCCAATGCCGTACTCGAAGTCACACGAATTCCCTCCTTTCTTAATCAATGTTAATAGTAATTTGTTCCTAGCGTACTCGTTCGCACTTCCATTTGTTTCGTTTCTGGATTAAACATGACCGTTCGACCGTCATGACCACCGGTTTCACTCGCTATGATTGGGATAGAGAGTTTTTCCAACGCTTCAATAACTGCGATCTCATTTCTTTTTCCAATGTGCAAAATACGCGCGTCATTTCGTGACGCCGCAAACATTTGTGCACCTCCGGTAATCTTCACGCGAATCTTGTCGGCCTGCACGTGAAAATTCACAAGCATCATTCGACGCATTTTTGGAATCGCAACATCGGCATATTTCGCCACTTTATGATCGGTTATAATTCGCGCAGGCGCTTGAGGGAGCACAACGTGTGCAAGTATCGAACACGGCTTGTCATCGGCATACATGAAAACAGCTATACAAGAACCTAGACTAATGACTCGTAACGTTTGCGGTGCACAGCCGACCACTAGTTCCCCCATGCCCGCATGCACAGATGTTTGCGTGATCATCGGCATTCCTCAACTCTTTCAATTGTTGTAATTGACTAATTTTATAATGCTATTGTACCACGAAAATATTGCCGAAAATCAGATAAAAGTCTAAATAAGGAGCAAAGACCTATTCAGACTCCGTCATCTGTGCCAACTGCTCAATAATTTCTTCGAGTGACCACACTCCGTCTGCGTAACCCGCTTCAATAATCGCACCTGGCATGCCGTTAACAACCGCACTCGTTTTCGATTCAGCAATCACGGTGCATCGCCATTTTCTTTTAATGATTTGGCCCCGTCCTTACCATCTGACCCCATACCTGTCAGCACAAAAGCCATCACTTGAACATTCGTTATTTGTGAGAGTGACATAAACAGTCGATTGACCGATGGTCGGTGGTATTCCCCTGGATCTGGGGGAGCATCGCAACACATGTACAACCCGCCCCCCTTTTCTTCAATCGTCAAATGTGCGCCTGCCTTAGCAATGTATGCATAGCCTGGTTCGAGTTTTTTATCGTGTACCGCTTCTTGTACACCGATAGAACTGATCCCGTCAAGTCGATCTGCGAACGTTTTCGTAAAGGGTGCAGGCATATGCTGGACGATGACGATTGGAAAAGGAAACGTGTTCGGCAACCTCGTTAATATCGCCTGTAAAGCTCTTGGGCCTCCCGTCGATGTGCCAATGGCTACAATCGTCTTTTTAAGAGCATGTAATGGGGGCGGCGAAAGTTGCCTCGTCATTCGTTGACGAATCGCCCTCAGCTTTCTCACATCAACGTTTGATGCCTCTTGCAGCTTTGTGATCAACTGCTGCTCGAGCTCTCCCTTTTGATAATCTTTTGGATGACTAGGTTTAAGCACCACATCAATTGCCCCGTATTCCATCGCTTGTAACGTTTTCTTGGCGCCTTTATCTGTATGACTACTCACCATGATGACAGGCAAGGGGTGTGAGCGCATCACTTGAATGAGCGTTTCCAAGCCATCCATAACCGGCATTTCAATGTCAAGCGTCATCACATCGACATGGATGCGGTCGAGTAATTCTAATGCCACTTTTCCATTTCGGGCGACACCAACAACTCGGAGTCCTTTTTGGTTTTCAATAAGCTCACGAAGCCATTTCCTCATGAATGCAGAATCATCAACGATGAGGACGTTCATCTCGATCCTCCTTATGTTGAATAAGAATCGTAATACATTGATTTAACAACGATTCTTTGTCTGATAATAGACCGATATAGGTAATGGATAACTGCAGAAATGCCGCACTCGTGTTCACTAGATTTTGAATGGCTCTTGTTGACTTCGATTCGTCGCTCTCACTATTCACGATGACAAAACACGCGGCAGGCAATTCAGAACGATGTTTTTTTAACCATTCGTATAAAGTGGTGATGTCGGATGGATCGGTCCTCGAAATTAAAAATAAAACAGATGCATGGTGAGGAAGTGCCTGACTAAAGGAGATTTGAACGTGCGGCCTGCGCGTTTCGATCTCCCGCTCAAGCAGTTGCTCGAATGCTCGCGTGTCTTGCTCACATGGGCCGACCGTTGCAACACGAACGCTTTGTTGTACCTCTTCATACATTTGCATTCGGTTTCGTAATTCGTACGCTTGGTCTTTCACGATCGCAACCTCCCTTTACGAAGTAATTGGCAAACGAATAGCGATTTAACTGGAGCAAATCATCGGGAACGGCTTGGCCATTCGTTACAGCCAAAACAGGAAGCTGTGTTTTTTCCATGATGGTCAACATCTCTCCAATAGTCTTCGTTTCATCGAACTTCGTGAACAGAAGCTGATCAACGTGTAGCTTCTCAAATTGCTCACAGACGCGCAGAAGGTCTGACTCTTTCGCTGTTAGGGCTAATGCTAGCACGACTTCTGTTGTGTCATTCCGTTCACCCAACCAGTCACAAAGTTCTTCAACACGATCAGCATCTTGATAGTTTCTTCCTGCAGTGTCAACGAATAGAATATCCACGTGTTTTAGTTTATCTTTCGCGAGCCGATAGTCTTCTTTCGTATACGCCACCTCAATCGGAACATCTAAAATATTGCTGTATGTGATAAGTTGATCAACCGCAGCAATTCGATACGTATCACACGTAATGAACCCTACAGTCCGCTGCTTTTTTAATTTATACAACGCTGCAATTTTTGCTAGGGTCGTCGTCTTCCCAACGCCTGTTTGCCCTACAAAAATAGCCACAGTTGTATCATCTTTGAGAGCATTTGTGAAAGGCGGGTCCACAAGCAATGGCCTGAGCGCCTGTTCCAACAATTCCACATCTGTTTGTTCGTCTTCTCGTTTATAGTAGAGCGGATACATCTCATGTTGAATGTGCTTTAGCGTGTCACCCTCTACGCCTTGGGCTTCTAGTTGTCGAACGATTCGTTCCAACTGCTCAGGTTGATACGCTTTTGCATCCAGGTTGGGTCGTTCCACGATGGGCACGTTCGGAACGTGCTGCACAGGCTTTTGGACGAGCTCTCGTTTTTCTTCCTTTTCCTCTGTCGCTGCAATAACTTCAATGATTGTTTCTTTTTTCAAACCGAGGAAGCGCTTTTTAATGACTTGGCGATCTTGCAAGATCACGGCTTCATTCCCAAACGCTTGCTTCACCTGATTCATCGCATCGCTTACTGTTTTTCCGTAAAACCGTTTCACGTTCATGCTACATTCACCACCCCGACACTTTGGATCTCTAGATCGGATTCTAACTCGTTATATGAGAGAACGGGTACATTCGGCAAATACCGTGATAACAGTTGCTGCAAATGCATGCGTACCGCAGGCGAGCAAAGGATGACAGGAGATTGTCCCATTTGCGAAAGCTTCATTGACTCATTTTGCACAGCGTGTACGATCTGTTCTGCATCGTCAGGACCGAGCGACAAATACGTCCCGTGATCGGTCTGTTGCAGTGCATCAGCTAACTTCTTCTCAACGCCACCGCCAAGAGTTACCACATAGAGCGGTCCACCTTGTGGTGGTTTTACCGCTTGTGTAATTTGTCTTGATAAAGATTGGCGGACGTACTCTGCCATTAACTGCGGGTCTTTAAACATCGGTCCGTAATCTGCGAGTGTTTCAAAAATGACCGCCAGATTACGTATCGACACCCGCTCCTTCAATAGACTCCGTAACACTTTTTGGATATCGCCGAGCGTCAATGGATTCGGCGTCACTTCTTCAACGAGTGCAGGGTGAGTCGTTTTCAAGTGTTCAACGAGTTGCTTCGTTTCCTCTCGTGTGAGCAACTCATGTGCGTGCTTTTTCAACGTTTCTGTTAGGTGGGTGGATACGACCGACGGCGGATCAACAACAGTGTAGCCCGATAGTTCGGCAATATCTTTCACATCATCAGTAATCCAAAGTGCTGGCAACCCAAAAGCAGGTTCTGTCGTCTCAATGCCTGTGACTTGCTCGTCTTCAACCCTGGCTCATCGCCATGTAATGATCTAGCAACAACTGACCACGTTCGACTTCACTTCCCCGCACTTTAATTACATATTCATTCGGTTGAAGCTGGATGTTGTCACGAATTCGGATTACTGGCACGATCATCCCTAACTCCAACGCCAGTTGTCTTCGAATCATAACGACACGGTCAAGCAAATCTCCACCTTGTTGACTATCAGCAAGAGGATTAATCCGTAGCCAAACTCAAATTCTACCGGGTCGATGCTTAATAGTTGCGTCACATTTTCCGGTGTTGTCGTTGGTGGCTCTTCCTCTTCTTCACGAACATCTTCAACCGGCTCTTCTACAGATTTACGGTCAAGCATGTAACCACCAATACCTAAAAACAGTGCAATAGGTAACGTTAGCAAATTTGGAATTGGCGTGAAGATGCCAAGTAAAAAAATCGCACCAGCAGCCACATACAACAGTTTAGGATACGCAAGCATTTGCCTTGAAATATCTGCTCCTAGTGTGGCATCAGATGCAGCCCGTGTAACAACAATCCCTGTTGCGGTCGCAATCAAGAGAGCAGGGATTTGCGTTACGAGCCATCTCCGACCGTAAGCAGTGTATATGTACTCGCCGCTTCAGAGAAACTCATGCCCATCTGTACCATACCGATAATAAATCCGAAAATAATGTTGATGAGCACGATGACGATCCCAACGATCGCATCTCCTTTCACGAACTTACTCGCCCCGTCCATTGAACCGTAGAAATCCGCTTCTTTTTCAATTTTTTCGCGACGTTGTTTCGCTTCATGGTCGGTAATCATTCCTGCATTCAGATCAGCATCAATGCTCATCTGCTTACCCGGCATCGCATCCAAGGTGAAGCGTGCGCCGACTTCTGATACACGCTCTGCCCCTTTTACGATTACGATAAATTGAATGACAACGAGAATTAAAAAGACGACGAAACCAACGAGTGGGTTCGACCCAACCACAAAGTTACCAAACGTGTCAATGACCTCACCAGCCTCGGCACGACCGAGAATGGCTCGCGTTGTTGACACACTAATTCCTACCCGAAAAAGTGTCGCTAATAATAAAACCGTAGGGAAGATCGAAAAGTCGAGAGGCTCTTTCATATTCATTGCGACGAGAATGATCATTAAGGATAATGAAATATTGACGATAATAAGAACATCGATCATTGGTGATGGCAAAGGAATGATGAGCATCGCCACAATTAAAATTACAAATACTAGAATAAACAGATCACGAAATCGCATGTGACTTCACCTCACTCCTTTGATCATTGTACGGATTTGTTCAGCTTATAAACGTAAGCTAGCACTTCAGCGACTGCTTTAAATAAATCTTCAGGCACGTCTTCACCAAGGCTAGCTCCGTCATATAACGAGCGAGCTAGCGGACGGTTTTCAACCATGGAAATGTCATGTTTTTTTGCGACTTGACGGATGCGTAACGCATTGTAGTCAACCCCTTTTGCAATTACCTTGGGCGCTTGCATCGTTTCTCCATCATAACGAAGAGCGACCGCATAGTGGGTTGGATTCGTGATGACACGTCCGCTTTTGGCACCTCTTGCATCATGCGGTTCATCGCCATCTCTTGTGCACGTTGTTTTCGTTTTGCTTTGATGAGCGGGTCGCCTTCCATTTTTTTGAACTCATCTTTCACGTCGTGTTTGCTCATACGAATTTGTTTTTCATGGTCAAATCGCTGATACACGAGGTCAGGAATTGAAAGGATAAGCAGCAAAAGTGCAGAAGCAATTCCGATCATCACCGTTAGCTGACTCACGACCAAAAACCCGTCATTCACGTCATATAACGCAAGAAAAAGTAAGTCATCTCGGTACAACCATAAAATACCGAAAGCAACCATTCCGACGAGAATGATTTTTAAAATCGCTTTCGTTAATTCAACGAGTGCACGAGCAGAGAAAATTCTCTTTAACCTTTTAGAGGGTTGATCTTTGACAGCTTTGGTTTAATCGCTTCTGGTGCAAACAAGACGCCGACTTGCATCATACTAGCGACAACTCCTGCAAATGCAGCAACGAGCATAATCGGGGCAACGGCGATTACCATCCAACCGTCACATCGGTTAAGAAACCCATCGTGTTCTCGACCGTAAACGTCATGCCAGACGTGTTAATATACGCCTCTGTAAACAAGTCGTACATGAATTGTCCAGGAATGGAGGCGAAAGCCATTAATGATATAAAGACAACGAGCAAAATAATGGCTGTATTTACGTCATTACTTTTTGGAACTTGCCCTTTCTTCCGCGTATCTTGACGTTTTTTCGGCGTTGCTTTTTCTGTTTTTTCACCTGTAAAATACTGCAAATCCATCCGCATCGACATGTTATGCACCTCCAAAAAGCTGCATTAACATGCGCATACTGATGACAATTTCTTCAACAAGTCGTTGAAGAAGCCAAAAGAATGCCGGCAGCATGAGCATCATAATCGGTAGACCTAAAATTATCTTCAGAGGAAGACCGACAACAAACACGTTCATTTGTGGTACCGCACGCGACATCATGCCTAGAGCGACATCAACGAGAAAAAGTGCACCAACGACTGGAAATGCCATTTGAAAAGCGATAATAAACATCGTCACAAACGCTTCAACTGCTGTTTGCATGACCGCTTCACTCGTCAAGTTAATGTCGACTTCATCAATCGGAACATATGAAAAACTATAGAACATCCCGTCTAATAACAGGTGATGCCCACCCGTCACAAACAAGAACAAAACCGCAAACGCATAAAGAAACCCTCCCGTTAACGGACTTTGTGCACCAGTTTGTGGGTCAATGACGTTAGCGACGAGAAAACCGATCTTCAGGTCAATAAATGCCCCAGCCGTTTGCACAGCGTAAAACAACGTTGCTGCAATTAAACCGATTAACAAACCGACGAGCACTTCCTTGACAACGAGCAAAATAAATTGTCCATCCAACGCAACGATTGGAGAATCGATCGTAAAAATTACGATAAAAGCAAAGTAAACCGCAAAGCCAATCTTGAAATACGCAGGTACATTTCGATAAGAAAATACCGGTAAAGTTGCTAAAAATGCGAGCAGACGGACAAATACGAGCAAATAGGCGGGTATTAGGTTTATCCATTCCATCGGATCATCCTATAAAGTTATGTAAGTTTGTATACAACTGTTCAGTAAAGAATATGAGCTCATTTAACATCCACGCCCCGAATACGACAATTCCGGCTAACACACCAAGAATTTTCGGTATGAATGCAAGAGTTTGCTCTTGTATTTGTGTCGTCGCCTGAAATACCGCTACCGCCAGCCCAATGACGAGCGCAAGAACGAGCAACGGACCTGCAATGATTATTATGACCATCACACTGCGCTCGGCAAGGCTTAACACCGTTTCATGTGACATTCGAATCGTTCCTTTCTACTAGAAGCTAATCAAGAGCGACTGCACGACCAAATACCAACCATCCACAAGCACGAACAACAACACTTTAAATGGCAAGGAAATCATGACCGGTGGAAGCATCATCATCCCCATGGACATGAGTACACTAGCGATAATCATGTCAATGACGAGAAATGGAATAAAGATGAGAAAACCGATTTGAAATGCCGTTTGCAGTTCACTAATGCAAAGGCCGGAACGAGTGCCGTTAACGGAATATCATCAAGCGTTTCCGGGGCTTCCATTTCGGCATACCCCATAAATAAAGCTAAATCCTTCTCCCGCGTATGTTCAGCCATAAACGTTTTTATCGGTGTAGCCGCAAGCTCAAACGCTTCTTCTTGATCAATGTCACCTTCTAGAAATGGTGTGACGGCCTCTTCGTTAATCTCTAAAAGCACAGGACCCATAATGAAAAACGTTAAAAATAGTGCCAACCCAATTAACACTTGGTCGGTGGCATCTGTTGTGTCGCAAGTCCCATCCGAACGAAACCTAAGACAACAATAATACGTGTAAAACACGTCATTAGAATAAGGAATGCAGGTGCAAGCGTGAGCACCGTGAGCAACAATACGAGCCGGACCGTCATCGCGACATCTTGAGGATCGTCACTGAGCCAATTGCCTACATCAATACCTGGAATTGCCGTAATGACAATGCTCATTTGCAATCCCCAACGAGTCAATGGATGATCTTTTGGCACTCTTCGTTTGACCGAGCTTTCGTTCAAGCGATTGCACCGTTTCATCCTTTTTCGCTTGTTTTGCAAAACGATTTCGCATGCGACATGAAGTCAGGAGCGCTATAGGTTTGATCTGCTTTTTCTACGAGCTGTTGAATTTCGTCTTCGTCACGAATCTCATCGAGAAGTTGAATGGAATCCCCAACACCAACAATAAAGAAACGATCACCGACTCGTATCACTTGAACAGACTTTTGTTGCCCGAGTTGAATGCCCCCTAGGTTTTGCAACATGCCACTGGATTGCACATGGTGCTTTTACGCCCGAGCATTTTAAGCAATACGTACATAATGAGAAGTACGGCTGTGAGTGCGAGCCCGAGTTTAAACAACACGCTCCACATGCTTTCCTCAGCAGCTGCACTCCCGCCGACTTGAATTTGTTCTTCTTCAGGAACAACGGGGGCACTTTCCACTTCCCCCGCCCCTTCATTGTTCTGAAGTGTATCTGCTACTGATTGATCCGCAAACGCATGAGGTGCAGGGAATAACAAAAGACTACACATGGCAAAAACGATTGCGTCCATGGTTTGATCATCCTCATCCCCATGCCCCCTTACTGACCGAGCGTTTTATTTACTGCATCAATGACGCGGTCCGCTTGAAATGGTTTGACGACAAAATCTTTTGCCCCGGCTTTAATGGCGTCCACAACCATCGCTTGTTGCCCCATCGCCGAACACATAATCACTTTCGCCTCTGGGTCAAACGCACGGATTTCTTTTAATGCTTCGATGCCGTCCATTTCTGGCATCGTAATGTCCATCGTCACAAACGTCGGTTCTGTCTCTTTATACTTTTCAATTGCATCTTTTCCGTTTTCTGCTTCCCCAGCAACGACAAAATTATGCTTTTCCAAAATATCCCGAATCATCATTCTCATAAATGAAGCATCATCAACAATTAATACACGGCTTGTCATGAACTCCGCCTCTTCTCTGTTTATTTTAGGTTTTCTAAACGCTCGGCTTGGCTAACGATATCGGTCACACGCACACCGAAGTTCTCGTCAATAACGACAACTTCGCCTTTAGCGACAAGACGGTGATTGACCATAATGTCAACCGGCTCACCTGCCAGCTTATCCAGCTCGATAATCGATCCTTGAGTAAAGCTTAAAATATCCTTGATCGACCGTCTTGTGCGGCCGAGCTCGACCGTTACATCAAGGGGAATATCCATAAGCATGTTCAAGTTGCGGGACTGACTTCTCGTGAGCGGTTCTTCTTCAAAGCTCGCAAATTGCGCAGGTTGTACTTCTCTGTCACCCATTGCGAACTCTTCATGCAAACGTTCTTGCCGCTCGTGAGCTGATGGAGGTGAGGGCGGTACTGATGTTTCCTGAGCAAGTCGGGTCGGCTCCGGGTGAGAGGCATGCTCAACTGTTTTCTCTTCTACCGGCATCGCTGGCGCTTCAACTGCACCTGCGTTATCTCCAGGGTTCATGAGCAGCTCGACCATTTCTTTTGCAAACTCCACTGTCACCAGTTGCATGATGATGGAGTCGATCAACTCACCAATCTTTAAACGAAAAGAAATCTTAATGAGCGTCGCTTCATTCGGAAGCTGTTCAATGCCGTCTCCTGCCTCAACATCCAACATCGTAATGCCAGGAGGAGAAATGTCCACTCTCGTATTAAAGATCGTAGACAATGACGTTGACGAACTACCCATCATTTGATTCATCGCTTCTTGCACGGCACTAATGTGCATTTCCCCGAGCTCGCTTGACGGTTCAGTACCGTCGCCACCAAGCATCAGGTCCGCGATAATTTGTGCATCTTTCTCTTTAATGACGAGCACGTTCGTCCCTTCAAACCCTTCTTTATATTGGACGTGTACCGATACGTGGGGAGCAGGGAACTCCTCTTGCAATAAATCTGATTTGACCGCTTGCACAATTGGTGTTGTAATCGACACTTTTTGGTTTAGCAGCTGAGAAAGCGTTGTTGCCGCCGTCCCGAAAGAAATATTGCCAATTTCACCGATCGCATCTTTTTCAATTTCCGTTAGAAATTGTTGGATATCGGTCGTCGCTCGTGTTGGTGCAGGCGGATAGCCGTCGTCTGTCTTTTCAGTTCGTTCGGCTTCTGCTTCATCTTCGAGCCCTTGCAACAGCTGGTTAATCTCCTCTTGAGAGAGCGGCTCATCATTCATCGTCGACATCCTCCTTTATTTCTTCTCTCACTTGCACAGCTATTCTTTGTTTTTTTCGTCCAGGCTGTACATAATATTTAGGTTTTTCTCCGACATTTGTCACAAGTGGGTCATGAACACTTTGACCTAGTTCCAAAACATCTCCAGCTTTTAAGTACATAAGCTCTTCTACCGTGAGTGTTGACGTTCCAAGGATCGTTTGGATTAACAGGTCAGCTTTATGTACCGAGCGCTTCAAATTCCCCTCTTCTTGTTCATTGCGCTCTTTGTTCGGCGATTGCATCCAGTAGTGCGCAGACAACTTCGGCAATAGCTCCTCAAGCACGACATACGGGAGGCAGACGTTAATCATCCTGACGTCTCATTGATCGTCGTTGATAAACTAATAACGGCTACCGTTTCATTCGGACTGAGCAATTGCACAAATTGCGGGTTCACTTCTAAATCATCCATGACCGGATCTAAATCAATGACCGATTGCCATGCTTGTTGGAAACTATCTAACATATAGTGAAACGTTTGCGATAGCAACCTTTTTTCAATTTCAGTCAGGTTTTCAATTTTATTCATTCCAGCACCCGACCCGCCTAGAATACGGTCCACCATCGCATAAGCAATGTTTGGGTTTACCTCGATGAGAAACCGACCGTCAAGTGGCGAAACGTCAAAGATGTTCAATAACGTTACTGACGGGATGGAGCGAATAAACTCCTCATACGGAAGTTGGTCGACAGACGTCACATTAATTTGCACATAGGTTCGAAGCTGCGCAGAAAACGCAGTCGTTAATAACCGGGCAAAGTTTTCGTGAATGCGCGTTAACGAACGCACTTGATCTTTTGAAAATCGGACCGCCCGCTTGAAATCGTATGTATAAATGCGCTTTGCCGCATCTTCTCTTAACAGTTCTTCTGCATCCATCTCTCCGGTCGAGAGTGCGGACAAAAGCGCATCAATCTCCCCTTGTGACAATACATCTGCCATGAAACTCACCTCTTTTACTGAATCACTCGTTCCGTCGTGTACACTTCGACTACCGTCCCACTCTCAAGCAGCTCGTTAATGTCGGTTCGAAGCGTTTCTTCTAGCTCCCTTAGCCCTTCTGAACTGCGAAGCTCTTCAGCACTTTGTTCAGCGAGCCGATGAATAATCAAGTTTTTAATCTGAAAATCACGCTTCTCTACGTCCGCTCGTGTGTCCGGGTCGTCCGTCTCAATTCGAAATGACGCACGGATTATATGGTCACTGCCAAGGTTCGTTGTCAGCTGATCGGTGTCCCAAGAACGATGGATCACTTCGTCAATACTCGGTTGTTCCGAACCTTCAGCCTGTTCTTCACCAGGCATGCCTAGAAACCATATCGAAGCTGTCACGAGAGCTACACTGAGCGTAATGCCAGACATTATAAGCACAAACTTCTTCACTCGGTTTCCTCCTTCGGTTTACTTTTCACGACAATACCGAACGTCTCATACTTAGTCTCAATCTGTTCAATCACATCGTCCAATGTATTTCTTACAACAAGCTTACGATTGTTCGTTAATGTGAGCGTCGTGTCAGGTAAACTTTCCACCGTTTCAATTTGCATAAAGCTCAAGTAAAATACCGTTTCATCTAACCGGAGTAATCGAATCATATGTACGTATGCGAGCCAGGTCCACCCCGGCCCGCGCCTCCCTAATCAATTATTTCAAGTTCAAGAGCTCTTGTAACACTTCGTCGGACGTCGTAATGATTCTCGAGTTCGCTTGCAAGCCACGCTGAGCGGTAATCATCTCCACAAATTCTTCAGATAGGTCAACATTTGACATTTCCAGTGCACCGGCAACGAGATTGCCGGAGCCCCCCTCACCAGGGGTAACTGGATCACCAGGCGCTCCTGAGTTTGGTGATGGACGGTATAAGTTGCCGCCAACTTTTTCGAGACCTTCAGGGTTCGGGAAAGTGGCTAAGCCAATAGTAGCGTGTGGACCATCTGTATCACTTGGCACAACATACACACCACCATCAGAACCAATGCTAAAACTTTCTGCGTCGGTTGGAATATCTATTGCATTCCCATCTTCATCTAGCAAATAATGACCGTCTGAGTTCACAATGTATCTTTGTTCTCCATCAACCGGAGTCAAGTAAAAATTCCCCGCTCTCGTATATAACGTATTTGCATCAGTAGCACCTGTTTGAGGACCTACACGAAAATACCCATCCCCTGCGATGCCTAAATCCAACTCACGCCCCGTCGGCTGCAACGCCCCTTGGGTATGAATCGTATCGATGGAGCCAGTCTGTACACCGAGGCCAATTTGTCTCGGGTTCGTCCCACCTAAATCTCCTCCAGAACCACTCGCTCCTTGCACGGTTTGGCTGAGCATATCTTGGAATGTGTAACGCCCTTTTTTAAATCCGAATGTGTTGACGTTGGCGATGTTGTTGCCGATTACGTCGAGTTTTTGTTGGTGGTTTTGCAATCCGGTTACGCCTGAATACATACTTCTAATCATCTGTATTCCTCCTTATAGTGGGTCGTTCGCGTCAGTCAGTCGGCGAACGGACAGCTTCCTTATCGGTCCAGCTGTTATGGCTTGAGTACAATCGTACCGTCAATGTTCGTGAAGATCTTGTCGGTTGCTTCTCGTTCTGAGAGCACGGTTACGACCGTTTCATTTTGGGCACTTACGACGAGGGCAGCATCGTTTGTGAGCACGAGAGGCTGTGAAATGCCTTTCGCTTTCGCTTCATGCACTTTTTCTGTTACCCGTATCCATTGTTCTTCGGACATATGAATTTGTCGTTCTTTCATGCGCATTTCAGCATGTTTACTAAGTTTTAGCGGTTCTTTCGTTGTCGCCGCCTGTAATGCTTCTTGAAATGATCTGGTATTCGGTTGAGCGGTTTTTACACTGTTTTTCGTAGGTGGATGGCCGTTTGCACGGCAGCTAAAGGTTGATAAGGAATGTGCATTTATTCGTCATCACCTTCTGATGGTTCGCTTTTCAAAGCCACTTCGGTTAATTGTCGGCTGTCGACCCAGCGACCGGTATCGAGCTGAACTTGCAGTTCCCCTGATTCATTCTTCGTACTGCAGTGACTTCATTTTCACTATAGTGACGTTCTTCAAAGCCGTTATCATCTTCGATAATTCGGTACCAGTTCACTTGTTTACCGATAAGCCACTTAGCTGTACGAGTGAAGTATGTTCTTGTTGCTGAGTAAACTGTTGGATGTTGGCATTCATGTTCGTCAACTGCTCAAGGGAAGAAAACTGAGCCATTTGTGCGATGAATTCCCGATCGTCCATCGGGTCTAGTGGATCTTGGTTTTGCAGTTGATGAATTAAAAGTTTCAAGAAGTCATCTTTTCCAAGAATCGTATCTTCGGGTTTTGCAACCGGTACCCCGTTCACTTGATTACGCTCGCCTGCAGCGGCGGTTTGAAAGTTCACGTTCATAACGTTTTGCTCTCCTCCTCTTCTTTTTCAATGGTTTGTGCTAGCCACTCTTGGAACGAAGGGAAGTCCGTTTGTTCATCAGACAATGATTCTTCGTATTGTGCCGTTTCATCGTCTTCTCGGTCCCGCTCCGCTTGCTCATCATTAAGTTTTTGCTCAATGTCATCTACGGTGACTCGTTCGACTTGTATGTGTTGTTGGTGGAAAGCGTTTCTGAGCTGAGGCAGCTGTGTTTCAATGAGTTCTCGAGCGGTTGCCGAAGCGGTTAGTAAACGCGCTTCCATAACACCATTCGTTCGGACAAGCTCAATATGAAGCTTCCCTAGATGTTCTGGATGAAGGCGAATGGTGAGTGTCTCTTTTCCGCCAACATGTTGAAACTGTGCTCGATTGAGAACAAAATGGAGTTGCCGTTGGAACTGTAACTCTTGTCGGTGCTTTGTATCTTCTGTTCCGATATGAATTTGAAGCTGCTCCCCTGCGCCTAACGCTCTCATCGCATAATACGGCGTAAATTCAACCCGTGACGCACTGTTCATAAAACGGTCGTCCAACAAAACGGGTGCCGGTCGTTCATTTTGTTGGCTGCGTTTTTGATTGCTTGTTTCCAGTCGCTCTACACGTTCAATAACGGCTTCAATCTTCTTCACTACCGTTTCTTTGAAAACGGGTGAAGATGTTGTTTGTTGATCAATGATACGCTGAACGATCTTTTGCAAACGACCGAGTTGCTCGGTTGACGGTACGTCTTGCCTTCGTAATGTGTCGATCATAACCTGAACTTCTTGCAAAGAAGAGGCCATTTCCCTCAAAGTCGGTTCATGGACTAGAACTTGGATGAGAGATTCAATATGTGCTAACCGGAGGTCGGTTTCTTCACGCACGCGCTCCGTTTCTTGCTCGTTACGATCTTCAACAACCTCAACTTGTACTTGCTGTAGCTGTTCTCCTGGCTCGTCTTCGCGTGAGGTCAACCATTCGGCTATTCGTAATAACAATGTATCGAGTACGGTTTCTTCTTGGGTATCAGTGTCGGATATTTCTTCTTCTCGTGTCCTGTTCAGCGTTTCTAACAGCTGTGCGAATGCAGGTGCTGATGAATCGTCTTTTGTTCCTTGAGCGAAAACCGGTTTTAGCGATTCCTTTTCCGGGAATAGCTTATCTGTAAACAAACTTGAAACCCCTGTCGTAATCAGTCGGTTCACCTCCTTTCAATCGTCTTGGTCGCTTAGCATCGTCATCACTTCTGCTGCAAGCTCAGCTTCCATGTTTTGCAAGATGCCTGAGCGGGATTGATCGTTCATTTCTGTCATGTGGGTGACGATTTCCTCACCACTCAGCTCACTCATAATATCTGCTGCTCTTCGCGGATTCATGTTTTCATAGATTCTTGCAATACGCGCAAGTTCTTCGTCAACAGCATCTTCTTCTGGTGGCTGCCCTCCCTCAAACGCAGCATCAATTTCATATTGTTCAAGTTCTTCTTCAAGGGCCTCAATCGTTTGCTCAGCAGCGAGCAGTTGTTGTTCTAGCACATCTACATCTGCAGAACTTGATGACTCTTCTTCACGAATGAGCAATCCTTCCTCAGAATCAGCCGTGAACGTCTCCAATGGATTGAAATCCAATACATAAAATACAACAGCCAAGATCGTTGCGAGCACAATACCAGGGATAAGTATGACAAACAGCAGAAACTGTTTGCCGCTCCACGAGGAGTGCTTGTCTTTTGATTTTTTCTTCATAGCCTCCCCCTACTCTGCTCGAATGTATTGCATGACCGCCGTTTCATCCAATTGCAGTTGCTCAAGACGGTTTTGTTCTTCTCGCTCACGTTCCTTGTTTTTTCCCTTCATTTTTTCAAGCTTTTTCAGTTCGGTGTTTGCTGCTTGCCACTCTTGTTTCATTTTGACCATATGTTGCCGGGATACATCGGCTTCATGTTGCCAAATGAGAATTTGTTTCTCCAATCGTTTGGACATTAGCTCTGCTTCTTGTAGCGCGGCAATGGTCGTTCCCGCCACCACATTTTGGTCGACTTTTTGTTTAGTTGTCTCTTTTTGTTTGAGCCAGTGGTACAGTTCATAACCGACCGTTTCGAATTTTTTGACCGCTTCGTTATATTTCACCTGGCAATCGTTCGCTTCATTCTCTTTTACTTGCAACAACTTCTCTAACCTAAACCGAAAGGTCACGACCCGGTCACTCCTTTATGGCAATGTCATTCATCCACGCGCGCGTTTGGTCTAAAGAAACATGCTCTCCTGTTGACTGTTGCAAAAACCGTTGTATTTCTGGTTGAAGCTCTACCGCCAAGTCAATCGATCTAGCGTGTCCTTTTTTGTACGCCCCTACACTAATTAAGTCTTCCGTATCACGATAGGCACTCATTCGTTCACGAATGGTTTGCGCTGCCTGTTGGTGGTCTTTTTCTGTAATATCATTCATTAATCGGCTCACGCTTTTTAATACATCAATCGCTGGGTAGTGGCCTCGGTTTGCAATACTACGGTCCAAGATAAAATGACCATCTAAAATCCCCCGCACGGCATCTGTGATCGGTTCATTCAGGTCATCCCCATCAACAAGGACGGTATAAAAAGCAGTGATTGCGCCGTTTACACTCGTGCCTGATCGCTCTAACAGCTGAGGCAGCATCGCGAATACTGAAGGTGTGTATCCTTTTGTTGTCGGAGGTTCCCCTGCAGCAAGTCCAACTTCTCGCTGCGCCATCGCAAAACGTGTGACCGAATCCATCATTAAGTTCACATGTTTCCCTTGGTCTCTGAAATATTCAGCGATAGCCGTAGCCGTCTGTGCGCCTTTAATTCTGACGAGCGCTGGCTGGTCCGAAGTTGCGGCGACGACAATCGAGCGCTTCATCCCCTCTTCGCCCAATTCTTTCTCAATAAAATCTCGAACTTCTCTTCCTCGTTCACCAATTAAAGCAATCACATTCACATCGGCTGCTGAAGACTTCGTAATCATTGAAAGAAGTGTACTCTTTCCGACTCCACTTCCTGCAAAAATGCCGACTCGTTGACCTACCCCAACAGTAAGCAAACCATCAATCACTTTAATGCCTAACGGCATCGTTTCTGTAATTCTTGGACGAGTTAGTGGGTTGGGTGACGGTTGTTCTACTGCAACCTTTTTCAAGCCTCGAGGCAGCCGCTCACCGTTCAGTGGCTGACCAAGCCGTCAACGACTTTGCCAATCAGGTCATTTCCAACAGCCACTTCAAGTGGTTTTCTCCGATTTTTCACGAGACTACCCGTTTGAATACGGTTCGTTTTGGAAAGAGGCATGAGCAAAAGATTCGTTTCTTTAAAACCAACGACTTCTGCTAATACAACCGAGCCGTCATTTTGATTAATTTCACAAATCTCTCCAACTGCAGCTCGAGGGCCTCTAGCTTCAATCGTTAAACCGACAACTCGGGTTACGTTGCCGTACCATTGGTATTGGTTGACAGTGGCGAGTTCTTCTATGAGATTAATAGCTTTCATGGTGCTCACGCTCACGAACGAGTCGGTGTTCTAATTCTGTGTGCAATCCATCCAATTGTGTGTGAACGCTCGCATCCAAATGCCCGTAAGACGTTTTGATTAAGCAACCATCTTCTTCTAGAGTAGGGTCTGCAAAAAAACGAACACGTTCCGCCATCGTAAGCAATGCTTCATACTCACCGCGACGTTGCACGGTGTCGGCAAAATGATTTGGATGGATGTAAATGAGCACTTCTTCTTCGTCTTTTACTTGCTCGATCGCTTGTTTCAAAAACTGGTCATAGCCTTCTGGTACGCTCACTTCTTGACCAACAATCTGTTTGGCAAACGCCATCGCTAGTTGTAAGATTGATTCTTCCGCTTGTTCTACGTACCGGTCATAATCTTCCTTCGCCGCCTGTACGACGTGCTTTGCCCGGTCAATTTCCTGCAAATACGTATCATGTCCTTCTTGTTGACCTTTTTCATATCCCTTTTGCCAACCCGCTTCTCGTTGTTCTTCGTACAGACGTTTCGCTTCAGCTTCATGAAGCTTTTTCTCTTCAACGAGTGACGCTTCTAAACGGGCCGCTTCTTGCTTGGCAGATTCAATAATCGTGGCCGCTTTTTCTTGAGCGGCTCGAACGATGTTCACACCAGTGTCTTGCATGGCTTCGACTTGCTCATCTGACGATTCTTTACTCGAAGGTTCAGTCTCTCTTTCAATCGGTTGCAAGACGAGAGAAAATGGGCGCTCATTCGTTGAGCTTTTGTTTTGTCGATTCCGTTTTATGAGGTTAGACAATCACATCATCTCCCCACCTCTAGCAATCACAATTTCTCCAGCTTCTTCGAGACGGCGCACAGCGTTGACAATTCTCGTTTGCGCGTCTTCTACTTCTTTCAAACGAACCGGTCCCATATACTCCATTTCTTCCTTGAACGTTTCTGCCATCCGCGTACTCATGTTGCTAAATAGAATATTTCTAACTTCCTCGCTTGCAATTTTAAGTGACAATTGCAAGTCTTCATTGTCTACATCGCGAATGATGCGTTGAATCGACCTAGCGTCAAGCGTGACAATGTCTTCAAACACAAACATCCGCTTTTTAATCTCTTCTGCCAGATCAGGATCTTGAATCTCTAATGAATCAAGAATCGTTCGCTCGGTGCTTCGATCGACGCTGTTAAGCACGTCAACAACCGCTTCTATTCCTCCAGCTTCCGTATAATCATGAGTGAACGTCGATGACAATTTCTGTTCGAGAACCGCCTCCACCTCACTAATAATTTCCGGAGACGTCCGGTCCATCGTTGCAATTCTTTTTGCAACATCCGACTGCATTTCAGAAGAGAGCTCCGAAAGTATTTGACCACTTTGGTGGGGGTCTAAGTAAGAAAGGACGAGTGCGATCGTTTGTGGATGCTCATTTTGAATGAAATTAAGAATTTGAACCGGCTCTGATTTGCGCGCAAAATCAAACGGGCGCACTTGCAACGTCGATGTGAGCTTCGTAATGATGGCCATCGCCTCATCGGTTCCTAGCGCCTTCTCTAGCACATCTTTGGCATAACCGATGCCGCCTTGCGTCATGTATTCTTGAGCGACCGCGAGTTGATGAAATTCGTGAATCAACTGATCTCGGTCTTCATTGTCTACTTTTCGAACGTTCGCAATCTCTAGTGTGAGCTGTTCGATTTCTTCTTGCTGTAAATGTTTATATACATTTGCAGATACGTCGGGTCCAAGAGAAATTAATAGCGCTGCTGCTTTTTGTTTGCCAGAGTACTTCTGTCGCGTTCGATTCATCTGTGAACCCCCTTAGTCATCAGATAGCCAAGTGCGCAGTAGTTTTGAAAATTCTTCTGGACGCTCTCTTGCCAGCTGTTCCAATTTCCTCCGACGCTCAGCACCTGGTGTAATGTCTTCAGTCGGGATTTCTTCGACTGTTTCGGTAAACGTCTCTTCTTCAAACTCTTCGAATTCGTCATTGTTTCTTCTTAACAACAGCCAGCCTGCTACGATGAGGACGAGTAGCCCTAAGCCCCCTGCAACGTAAACCCATGCAGGAATTGCAAATTGAGCGGTTTCCTCAACATCTGCTTTTCCAAATAAAGGCTGTGCGGTCACGACAATTCGGTCACCAACATCCCCTTCCATATCTTCGAGCGATGGAGAAGCGATGCTTGTTGAAACAACGGTCTCGAGCATATCCTCAATTTCGCCAATCGCTGTTGGTGGTAGGGATGTTAAATCGGTTGGGTCCGGCGGTTCCACAACGACTTGGACACCTAAATCTCTAACCGTGTATGGACTTTCTTGGATTTGTCGATGAATCCGATTCACATCATTGTTAATTCGCTCTTCAATTCGCTCGTAATCGCCATCCCCTGCAGCCCCTACAGCTGGGTAGTTGGCAATGTCATCGTCGCCTGTTCCGACGACACCTTCCTCAGGAACTCCGCCGCCTTCATAGTATTCAGACACACGCTCTACACTGATTGCAATTCCTTCCGTCGTATCTTCATCCACAGGTTCGACGAGCTCTTCCTCACGGTACTCTTGTGTGAAATCAACATCAGCGGTTACCGAAACGACGACCTTATCTTGACCCATCATCATCCCTAACATCTGCTGAAGCCGTTGTTGTATGTCTTGTTCTATGTTTCGTCGGATTTCTCGCTGTTGGTCGTAAACGTGAAGGGTACTGTCGCTCATCTCACTTTGGTCATATGTATAATTGTTAAAGAGTTGGTCAGTGATGACGATATTATCGGTAGGCAAATTCGGTATACTTTTAGATACGAGATTAAAAAGTGCTGATACGTTATGTGGATCGAGCGAATAACCACCTGCAAGCGTAAGTACGATGGACGCTTGTGCCTCACCAGGATCATCACTAAGCCAAATTGTCTCTTCTGGAAGCTGTATCATGACCGTTGCGGACTGAACCCCATCGATCGTCTGAATCAACCCTTCCAATTCCGTTTGCATTGCCGCTTTTTCCATGACCGAAAATTCGTTATCCGTCATGCCAAACCCAAGAGAATCACGAAAATCTTCGTAGTTAATGGCGCCTGTGCTCGGAATTCCCTCAGCAGCTAGCTCAACTTTCACATCATCAACGACGTCTCTTGGTACATAAATCGCTGTTCCATTTTCATTAATCGTATTGGCAATCCCACGGCTATCAAGCGTCTCTTTAATTTGTCCTGTTTCCTCAACGGACAAATTGCTGTAGAGCGGTGCATAGTTTGTGCGCAATGTGAAAAATAGCAACATTACGATTAGTAATAGAACGACAATGACCGAACCGATAAAGAAGCCTTTTTGCTTCTTTGTTTTGGACGTCCAACGTAATGGTCTGCGCCTTCATTTGTTCAATCTTCTCATTCATGGTTCGTCCCGCCTACTTCCGCTTAGAGATGCTACACTTGCATTCTCATGATCGTTTCATAAGCCTCGATGGCTTTGTTACGCACTTCAATCGTAGTTTGCATCGCAATACCGGCTTTCTCTGAAGCGATGATTACATCATGAAGGTTATCTACTTCACCTGAAACGAGTTTTTCGGTCATTTGCCGTGATTCGATCTGTTGGTCGTTCACGTTCTCAATTGCACCTTTTAGCAACTCATGAAACGCGCCATGCGCATCAGCCGGTGTGTGCGTGCGACTACTAGAAGCAACGTTTCCACTGTAACCTACAGGCATAAACGGTTGAATTGTGTTGCCACCCTCCATTACTTAACCCCCTCTAGTTATGTACGTCCAATTTCCAACGCTTTCATCATCATGCCTTTGTGAGCATCAAATACGGTAACATTCGCTTCATATGAACGCGTTGCCCCCATAATATCGACCATCTCTTTTAATGGGTCCACATTCGGAAGAAAAAGCATACCTTCTTCGTTCGCATCAGGATGGCCTGGTGCATACATTTGTTCAAACGGGGTTTCATCTTCTACAATTCCCGTAACCTGAACCCCATTTGCACGATTCTCTGCAGCTCGCAAATGTGACGCAAACGACGACTGCGCACCGCTGCCCATCGTGACCATCTTACGACGATAAGGCTGCCATTCCCCATCCACCATTTGCCCACGCGTCGTTTCCGCATTGGCCATATTGCCAGCAGCCACATCCATACGAAGCCGTTGAGCGGTTAGTGCGGAAGCGGTATGATTCATACCTGCAAACATACTCATCTAGTTCCCTCCTCGAATCGCAGTTTTTAAGGAGCTGAATTGTCCGTTTAATCGTTCGGCAACGGCATTGTAATAAATTTGATTGTTTGCCATCATCGCCATCTCATGGTCCAGATCAACATTGTTGCCATTATGGTTGAATGCTGTATCGGTATCTCTTTTCATCAATGGTTCCCTTCCTCCACTTGAAAAAGGTACATGACGCTCATCTGTTCGGTATGCATCCAATTTCGCCTGTGCGTCGGTGAGGGCAGACTGAAAGTCAACACGCCTTGCCTTATAATTCGGTGTATCGATATTGGCTATATTGTTAGATATCGCTTGTTGTTGCATCGATGATGCATTCAAACCTCTTTCCAAAGAAAGCATTGTATTGGATATTAAGCTCATTCGCTAACCCTCCCTGTATGATTCGTCCGAATCACTACACGATTCAACGCACTCAGTTCGGTACTTATGTATTGTGAACTTCGTCTCTTTAAATTGTAGTCAACGTCGACAATTTTTCTATTATAATCTAAAATTTTCATGAAAACACGAGCTACGGACTATTAAATGTTCGATTATATTAATACTTTTTAACTAAACCCAATTCACCACTTCCAAAACGATAGTCTTAAAGACCAGTAATATGTTTTCGTTTCGACATGAGCACTGCAAAATAGACAGGAGAAAACCCCTCACCACTTTCCTAATATTGGTATTTTTTGTCGGATTTCATTTCATGCTTGCGTTCACCTTCTATAGGCACATGCCTTCTTCACTAAGTGCACACCAAAAGGACTGGTCATTTCGTCATAACAAACACGAAAAAAGCCCCACTCCTTTTATCAGGAATGGGGCTTTTGCTTTGCTTATTTACTCGTCTCTTAGTCTTTCAAGTTCTGTAAGAAACTTTCCATTTAACACTTTAATATACGTACCTTTCATTCCTAGGGAACGAGATTCAATGACACCGGCACTTTCTAACTTACGAAGTGCATTCACGATGACAGAACGTGTAATTCCTACACGGTCAGCAATTTTACTTGCGACAAGTAAGCCTTCTTTGCCGTCAAGTTCTTCAAAGATATGCTCAACCGCTTCTAACTCACTGTAAGATAATGAGCTAATCGCCATTTGAACAACCGCTTTACTTCTTGCTTCTTCTTCAATTTCTTGAGCTTTCTCATGGAGGATCTCCATGCCGACAATCGTAGCTCCATACTCAGCTAGAATGAGATCATCATCACTGAAAGAGTCATTCAAGCGGGCAAGAATGAGCGTACCAATACGTTGTCCTCCACCGATGATTGGAACAATGGTTGTAAGTCCTGTTTTAAATAGTTCACGGTTTTCAACAGGGAATGCTGTGTACTTGCTGTCAATATCAAGGTTTGGAGATGTTTCAGCAACCCCAAATAATCCTTCTGTATACTCTTCAGGGAATTGACGCTCCTCTAAAATGCGGTCAATCTTATCGTGCTCGATCTCTTGTTGAATGGAATAACCGAGCAACTTCCCTCTTCTACTGACAACGAATACGTTCGCTGTGATGACATCGCGCAATGTTTCTGCCATGTCTTTAAAGTCCACATGTTGCCCCGCTGATTTTTGTAGCATCTCATTGATCTTTCTAGACTTCGTTAATAGTTCCATCTGTTAATAGATCCTCCTATTCATATATTACAATATAAAGTGGCTGGTATCTTGGTTCGCTGCAACGTCTTTGAGCTTATCATCCACATAAGACGGCGTGATCGTAATCTTTTCTAACGTCACATCTGTCGCTTCAAAAGATAGGTCTTCAAGTAAACGTTCCAGTAGTGTGTGCAAGCGTCTTGCGCCAATGTTCTCCGTCGTTCGATTTACATGCTCTGCAAGTTCAGCCAATCTAACTACAGCTTCGTCAGAAAATTCAACGATTATACCTTCAGTTTCCAAAAGTGCTGCATATTGTTTGAGCAGCGCATTGTCAGGCTCTTTTAAAATCCGCACAAAGTCATCTTTCGTGAGGTTATCAAGTTCCACACGAATCGGAAAACGCCCTTGCAGTTCGGGAATGAGATCTGACGGTCTTGAAATGTGGAATGCACCAGCAGCAACGAACAATATGTGGTCGGTTTGCACAGGTCCATATTTCGTCGTTACCGTTGCTCCTTCCACAATAGGAAGGATATCTCTTTGAACACCTTCTCGAGATACGTCAACACTGTTGTTCTGCTGTTTTCCTGCAACTTTATCAATCTCATCGATAAAAATCATGCCAAGTTGCTCTGTCTTCTCAACAGCTTTTTGGCTAATCTCTTCCATATCAACAAGCTTTTGTGCTTCATCATCAGCCAGAACTTTGCGCGCTTCTTTTACAGTTAGTCTGCGCTTCTTCTTACGCTTTGGCATCATGTTGCCAAGCATGTCTTGCATGTTCATGCCCATCTGCTCCATACCAGACCCTTGAAACATATCCATCAGTCCAGCATTTTGCTCATCTACTTCAACCGTTACCGTTGTATCTTCTAGCTCACCTGTTTCAAGCTGAGCTGCAATTCGTTTTCTCTGTTCCTTTAACGATTGCTGATCCGCATCTTCAAGGTCATCCACATCTTGTTGAGCGGCTCCGCCTTGGTTAAAAAACATCTCCAACGGATTTTTGTACGATTGATTCTTCTTTTTTGACGGGGCTAACAACTCAACAAGTCGTTCGTTAGCAAGCGAGTCTGCTTGCGGCTTTACAGCCTTTGTCGCTTCGTCTTTTACGAGGCGCACCGCGACTTCCACTAAGTCACGCACCATCGATTCAACGTCGCGACCGATGTAACCGACTTCGGTGAATTTCGTCGCTTCGACTTTTACAAACGGCGCACCGACGAGCTTTGATAATCGTCTGGCAATCTCGGTTTTTCCGACACCGGTAGGACCAATCATCAAAATGTTCTTCGGTGTAATTTCATCTCGCATACTTTCTGCAACTTTACTTCTTCGATACCGATTTCGAAGCGCAACGGCTACCGCTCGTTTCGCCCCAGATTGGCCAACAATATATTGATCCAATTTGTTTACAATTTGCTTTGGTGTTTGATTGGCATGTTCCAAAAGCCATCACCTATCCTTTATCATCTCACAAAGGAGAATGATTAAATTTCTTCAACGATTCGTTCATGATTGGTATACACACAAATGTCTCCAGCTGTCCGTAATGCTTCTTCAGCAATTTCTTTGGCACTAAGAGATGAATGCTTGGCAAGGACTCTACCTGCTGCCAGCGCATAGAACCCACCTGACCCGATGGCAATCATGCCATCATCGGGTTCGATGATCTCTCCTGTACCCGCAACGAGTAACAACTTCTCCTCATTCATGACGAGTAGCATGGCTTCTAATTTGCGGAGCACTTTATCATTGCGCCATTCTTTCGCTAGATTAATTGCTGCTCGGTCTAATTGACCACTGGCTTCTTGAAGTTTCCCTTCAAACATATCAAACAGCGTGAATGCATCTGCAACCGAACCGGCAAATCCTGCAACAACTTTCCCGTTGTAGATTCTTCGAATCTTCTTTGCTGAGTGCTTCATCACCGTTGCCTGACCGAACGTTACTTGACCGTCACCTGCCATCGCCCCTTTTCCGTTGTGGCGAATGGCAAAAATCGTTGTCGCATGGAAAGACTGTTCCATGTTGCCTCCTCTCAGGTGCGTGGATGTGCACCTTTATAGACCTTTCGCAGACGCTCTGTCGTTACGAGAGAATAGCGGTTGAGTTGTTGACAGGTCAAGAACCCTGAGCAACTCCTGTACCGCTCGTAAATCCGCACCTTCGTTCAACAGATGTGTTGCGAATGTATGCCTTAGACTATGCGGAGAAATGTGTAAGGTGTGCGAAGCTTCTCGAACCCGTTTCGTAAGAATGTAGCGAAGCCCACGATCCGTAAGTGGACCCGAGCGGAAATTCAAGAACACTCCTGTTTCTTCATGCTGCAGCAACGCTTGCCTGCCATCTTCCATATATCGTCGAACGGCCGCCACCGCAAGGACTCCAACTGGAACGTATCGTTCCTTTCGCCCTTTACCAAGCATAAGAATGAGGTCAGCATGATTATCGATGTGTTTGACTTGAAGACCGATAAGTTCACTTGCTCAAATGCCCGTTGCGTAAAGGAGCGCTATCATAGCCAGATCTCTTTGTTGAAGCGGGGAGTCACCTCCACAAGCATCAAACAATACTTGTAGTTCTTCTTCATACATAAATCGCGGTAAGCGATTGGGTTGCGAGGGGAAGTGTGTAAATGCTGTAGGGTTCTCCGAAACCATTGATTCCCGTTTTAAGAAACGATAAAACGTTCTTAATCCGGATCATTCACGAGCGATGCTCGTGCGTTTTAAACCTTTATCATGTAATCGCGTCAAATAAAGTCGAATGTACACATTCTGTGCAGACAAGCATCCTGCATCCACGCTCTCAGCATCCAAGAAATTCTTCCAATCTTCGAGTTAACGACTGTATGCTTTGATTGTGTGCACAAAAGCATTCTTCTCCACTTGTAGATATTGAAAAAATCTTTGATAAGGATCTTGTGCAGTTGTACACATGATCATTCACCTCATTAAAGCGACTAAATTCTATCACATAACCTGAGCAATCGCAACCTAAACGCCTTCTTTTTTCATAAAATTCTGAACGGAACTCAACGCTGTTCGTCCAAGATACTCGTACCTTTCTTTCTTTTTCATTCGCTCTTTCGGACGAGGCACAAGCCCGAAATTTGCATTGATTGGTTGAAAATGATCAGGATCTGCCGTCGTAATATATTCTGCCATTGCACCGATCATCGTTTCTTTTGGGAAAACCGTTAATTCATTCCCTTTCACAAGGTTTGCCGCGTTAATGCCTGCAACAAGCCCAGAAGCAGCGGATTCTACGTACCCTTCTACACCGGTCATTTGACCTGCAAAGAACAAATCATTCCGCTCTTTATATTGATACGTTGGATGAAGAAGTGTCGGGCTCTTCATAAACGTGTTTCGATGCATCACGCCGTACCGGACGATGTCCACATTCTCTAGACCAGGAATAAGGCGGATCACTTCTTTTTGTGGTCCCCATTTCATATGTGTCTGAAATCCGACAATGTTGTAAAGACTGCCTTCAATATTATCTTGACGCAGTTGAACGACTGCATATGGGCGTTCTCCCGTTTCAGGGTGTTCTAGACCAACGGGCTTCATTGGTCCAAAGAGAAGTGTCTTTTCTCCTCTTGCTGCCATTACTTCGACAGGCATACAACCTTCAAAAAACATTTTCTTTTCAAATTCACGCAACGGGACGGTTTCTGCGCGAATGAGTGCATCATAGAAAATCTTAAACTCAGCCTCTGTCATCGCGCAGTTAATGTACGCCGCTTCCCCTTTGTCATAGCGCGATTTGTAGTACACCTTGTCCATATTAATCGAGTCGGTTTCCACGATTGGAGCTGCCGCATCGTAAAAGTACAGTTGATCTTTTCCTGTCAAATTGATAATGCTCTCTGACAACGCTGACGACGTCAATGGGCCCGTCGCAATAATTGTCGGACCATCAGGAACCTCTGAAACTTCATCGCGCACGACCGTAACGAGAGGATGATTGTGAAGAGTGTTTGTCACTTTTCCAGCAAAGTCATGCCGATCAACAGCAAGTGCCCCGCCTGCCGGAACTGCACTTGCATCGGCAGATTGAATGACGAGTGAATCTAAATATCGCATTTCTTCTTTTAGAACACCAACGGCATTGGCCAATGAGTTGCCTCGTAGCGAGTTCGTGCAGACGAGTTCAGCAAATTGTTCTGTATGGTGGGCGGGTGTCTTTTTCACCGGTCTCATTTCATAAAGCGTTACGGGCACGCCGCGATTTACAAGTTGCCATGTTGCTTCACTTCCTGCAAGGCCAGCACCAATTACATTTACAGATGGATATTGACTCACATTCATCACCTCGTTTTTAGATTACGTACATCCCCTTATCTTTCCATTATACGTGATTGCCCGTTTGTTAGAAAAACAAACATTCAGTGAACAAATTTACACATAAGGAAGCGCCCCTTCTACAGAAAGGGGCGCTTGTGTCTTAGTTTGGTTCTTCTTCGTAATCACACTTGGTACATTGTACTCGAACTTCTTTTTTCGTTTTCTTCTCCACGAGCAATTGTTGACATTTAGGACATGGCCTAGCAATCGGTTTGTCCCAAGAAACAAATTCACATTCTGGGTACCGTTCACACCCAAAAAATGTCCGTTGTTTTTTGCTCTTTCGCTCAACCACATCGCCTTTTTTGCACGTCGGGCAAGTGACGCCAATCTTCTTAACAATCGCTTTTGTATTGCGGCAATCTGGGAAGTTGGAACATGCCATGAACTTTCCGTATCGGCCCATTTTAATGACCATCGGATTGCCACACACTTCACAATCTTCACCAGCGGGCTCGTCTTTAATCTCAACTTCTTGCATTTCTTTCTCCGCAACGTCGAGACGCTTTTCAAACCCTTTGTAGAAATCGTCAATAATGCCAATCCAGTCCGCATTACCTGCTTCAATCTCATCCAATCTGTTTCCATTCGAGCTGTAAACTTGACATTTAAGATCTCAGGGAAGAACTCAACGATCAGATCAAGAACAATTTCTCCTAATTCAGTAGGCACGAAACGTCGATCTTGGAGCGCGACGTAACCTCTTCTTTGAATCGTGTCGAGCGTTGGAGCGTACGTCGACGGCCTGCCGATGCCAAGCTCTTCCATCGTCCGTACGAGCCGTGCTTCTGTGTACCTTGGCGGGGGCTGCGTGAAATGTTGGTTTTCATTTAGCTCTGTTGACGTTGCCGTCTCGCCTTCCTTAAGCTCAGGCAAATACTTCTTGTCATCTTCTTCGTTGCCGTCATCATTACCTTCAACGTACACTTTCATGAAACCAGGAAACTTCACTTTAGATCCTGTTGCCCGAAACAACACACCGTTGTTCGTCAAGTCGACACTCATCGTATCCATTACAGCAGGAGCCATCCGGCTTGAAACCATACGCTCCCAAATGAGTCGATAAAGACGCAACTGGTCTCTTGACAAGTAGCTTTTCACTTCTTTTGGTTCTTTTGCAACGGTTGTCGGTCGAATGGCCTCGTGAGCATCTTGGGCATTTTCATTTTGTTTTGTTTGTTTTCGTTCAGCCCCGAGGTATTCTTTGCCGTACTTGTTCTCAATGTACTCCCGCGCTTCTTCTTTAGCGGTATTGGAAATACGTGTGGAGTCGGTACGCATATACGTAATTAAACCGACAGTCCCTTCTTTTCCAAGATCCACACCTTCATACAGCTGTTGTGCCAACATCATTGTTTTCTTCGCTCGAAAATTTAATTTACGAGCCGCTTCTTGTTGCAAAGAAGATGTCGTAAACGGTTGTACTGGATTACGCTTTCGTTCCTTTTTTGTTACGGTGTCAATATGAAAATCGTTACCCTCGAGTTTGGCGAGTACGTTTTTCACATCTTCTTCCGTATGGAGGGATTGTTTCTTTTTATCCACACCATAAAATTGTGCATCAAACGTTTCTTTTTCATAAGAGAATTGCCCGCGAATGGACCAATACTCTTCAGGTTCAAATTGTTGGATTTCTTTTTCCCGCTCATTAATCATCTTTACAGCAACCGATTGGACACGTCCGGCACTTAACCCCTTTTTAACTTTCTTCCATAATAACGGGCTAATGTTGTACCCAACGAGACGATCGAGGATGCGCCGTGCCTGTTGCGAGTCAACAAGGTCCATATTAATGGGACGTGGGGTCTTAAACGCACCCTTAATCGCATCTTTAGTGATCTCATTAAACACAACGCGGCAATCCGAGTCCTGGTCAATATCTAGCTATGCGCTAAATGCCACGCAATCGCTTCCCCTTCACGGTCGGGGTCGGCAGCAAGATAGATTCGTTTCGCTTTCTTGGCTGCTTGTTTTAATTCTTTTAGGACTGGGCCCTTTCCACGGATCGTTATATATTTCGGATCGTAGTCTTGCTCCACATTCACGCCCATCTGAGATTTAGGTAAATCACGGATATGCCCATGGACGCTTTAACCGTATATTTTTTTCCCAAATACTTTCCAATGGTTTTCGCTTTTGCGGGAGATTCAACGATTACAAGGTAATCTGCCATCTCTAGAGTTTCCTCCCCCTCTTTTTAAATGTAAACCTTCCCTATTATTGAACACCCATTTACAATTTGTCAAACACTAGTGTCCATAAATCGGTGAATTTTTATGAAATTACGACAATACATGCATCTAAAAGCGGATATTTAAGAAGGGATTAGATCGTCTACGGTTAACACCATTTTAGCACCTTGTTGAATCAGCCGATTCGTCCCAACACTCGTGCTCACACCGACATTCCCAGGTAAGGCACAGACGTCTTTCCCTTGCTCTAAAGCGCAATCAACCGTAATAAGTGTACCTGACCTTTCACCTGCTTCCACAACAAACAGCAAATCCCCTAAGGCGCTAATTAATCGGTTTCTCTCTGGAAAATGCCATTTTTGTGGCACCACATCTGGTGGATACTCACTAAGTAGCAAATGATTTTGACTGATCGTCTTGGCGAGACCTTGATTTTCTTTTGGATAAATGTGGTTGTGGCCACTCCCAATGACCGCAATTGTCTTGCCGTTATTACCAATCGCAAGCTTATGGGCAAGCGTATCAATTCCCCGCGCGAGCCACTTACGATAACCGTGTTTTGCTGAACAACGGGAACGAGTAACTCATTTAAACGAGCTTTACCGTATTCACTTGGACTTCTCGTACCGACAACAGCGAGTGTTCGGGTGCAATTTAACAAATGCTCGTTTCCTGACACATACAAAACGGGTGGTGGGTCGGATAAATACCGAAAACGGTCTGGATACTCCTCATCTACGATCGTCACAGAGCGAACGGAGCCTTTCGTATAGCGACAGACGACTTCGTCGACCGTTCTCGTTCGCCAATAGTGTTGCCACTGCTGTATGATATCAGAACGGCGGTTTGTGATCTGTTGTAATGATTCGTGTGAAAGACGAAAAATATCTAGCGTAGGCACTTTGAGTAGCAATTGACGTAAAGATGCGGAGGTCATGCGGGGTGAAGAGTGGAGGTAAATGAGGCGATTGCGCGTTTCGTTAATCTGAACCGCTCCTTTCAGGTAATCTTTGAATATTCTGTTATATTATAAGAAAAAATAACTGTTGTCCAGTACGAATGCTTTGCCTCTTTATTTTTTGTAGCAATAAACACTACACATTAGTGACGCTGTCCACTAGGCCCTTCGTTTAAACCATTACAGCCAGATAACTGATCTGCAATCAGAATTGCTCAAGACGACATCTACTATTTAACACGATGAAGTAATGACATTCACGGAGCCTATAGTCGAGTTTGAACGTGCAACTTAAAAATTATTTCCAAAGGATCGCCGATTGGAATCAGTTTCACTCCTATGTGACCTTTTGCCTCTTTCTGCTTCCAATCGATGCTTATCTATATAAGTAGAACGAAAGGATTTCACTGAATCCGATGACCGAGAACGGTCTTTACAGGCAAACGCCTACCGATGGCCTGTTGAAGTTCATCTCACTTCAATGTCGATCGTTGTTCGTTACTGCAAGGGTTGCCGGCAACACAGAAGACGTTTCCTGAATGGTAAAAAGACGTGACCGATGGTCACCACCTGATGCAAGCGTGTGATCTACTATCACGTATGTGACAATCCAGCTTTTAAACCATGCACTTTCGGCCCTCAACGGTCACATATATTCAGATTTGTGACCGTTGACTCCGTTTATGTGCGCATTCACATTTAAAATGATGATTTTTCTTTCTCAAGTGTCACACAAATGAATATATGGGGCATTTAGGCTTCTTTCCACACCGTGACCAGTAGGCCAGAAACGAGAACCGTGTAACGGGAGTACATAGAAAACACGGGGGGCGTACTTTGGCCACCGATGTTGCACTTGTGCTCTGGAGTGCATAGAAAACACGGTGGCTGTCTTTTGGCCACCGATGTTGCATCTTAATAGCTGTAC